>NZ_JBYVYK010000091.1:0-8198 GCF_058148405.1 Mycobacterium sp. DHQP2018-32-09
ACCGCGACGCCGCATGGCCCGCCGTCGTCGCCCAGCTGCGGCGCGCCGTCGGCCACGCCGACCGGGCCACCGTGCTGGCCACCGTCGCGCTCGCGCTCACCGAGGTCGAACGCGTGATCACCGCCGTGCACGCCGGCGGTTCGCCCGCGTTGACGGGCAGCCCGGCCGCCACCCTCGACGCCACCCTGGAGATCGACGTACGCACCCAGACCACCACCACCCGCCGCTGGACCCGGCACCCGGACTGCGGTTGCTGACCTGCCGCCACGATCCGTCTCGCACGGCACTTTGCCGCCTGTTCCGGACATCACGGGGCAGTCGCCTAGGAACGTGGGGGATGATGGTGAGGTGGCAGACATCAAACGTGGTCGGGCGGCTCGCAACGCCAAGCTCGCGACTTTGCCCGTCGGCATCGCCGGGCGTGCCGCACTGGGCCTCGGCAAGCGTCTGACGGGCCAATCCAAGGACCAGGTCAACGCCGAACTCATGGAGAAGGCCGCCAACCAGCTGTTCACCGTCCTCGGTGAACTCAAGGGCGGCGCCATGAAGGTCGGCCAGGCGCTCTCGGTCATGGAGGCCGCCGTCCCCGAGCAGTTCGGCGAACCCTACCGGGAGGCGCTGACCAAACTGCAGAAGGACGCTCCCCCGCTGCCCGCCGCCAAGGTGCACCGCGTGCTCGACGCCCAACTCGGCACCCGGTGGCGCGACCGGTTCACGTCCTTCGGTGACGAACCCGTGGCCTCGGCCAGCATCGGGCAGGTGCACAAGGCCGTGTGGTCCGACGGCCGCGAGGTCGCCGTCAAGATCCAGTACCCCGGCGCCGACGAGGCGTTGCGCGCCGACTTGAAGACCATGCGCCGGCTGGTCTCGGTGTTCAAGCAGCTCTCCCCCGGCGCCGACGTGCAGGGCGTCGTCGACGAACTCATCGAGCGCACCGAGATGGAATTGGACTACCGGCTGGAGGCCGACAACCAGCGCGCCTTCGCCAAGGCCTACCGCGACCACCCCCACTTCGTGGTCCCCGCCATCGTGGCGTCGGCGCCCAAGGTGGTGATCGCCGAATGGATCGACGGCATCCCCATGTCCGCGATCATCCGCAACGGCACCACCGAGCAACGCGACGTCATGGGCACGCGGCTGTTCGAACTGACCTACGACGCGCCCCGCCGCCTGGAGATGATGCACGGCGACGCGCACCCCGGGAACTTCATGCTGCTGCCGGGAAACAAGATGGGCGTCATCGACTTCGGTGCCGTGGCCCCCATGCCCGGCGGCGTGCCCGTCGAACTGGGGCGCATGGTGCGCTACGCGCTGAACCAGGACTACGACAACCTGCTGCCCACCATGGAGAAGGTCGGCTTCATCCAGCGTGGCGAGCAGGTGTCGATCTCCGAGATCGACGACATGCTGCGCCAGTACGTGGAACCGCTACAGGTCGAGGTGTTCCACTACACCCGGAAGTGGTTGCAGCGCATGGCCGCCCGCAACATGGACCTGTCGGTCGACCAGATCAAGGCCGCCCGCCAGATGGACATCCCGGCCAAGCTCGCCATCCCGATGCGCGTGATCGCCTCCAACGTGGCCATCTCGTGCCAGCTCGACGCCCACATCCCCACCCGCGCGCTCGCCACCGAACTCATCCCGGGTTTCGCGGACGAGGCCGCCTGACCCGCAGGCGGCCTCGTCTCACGCCGCAGCGGGGTTGTGCTGCGGGTTCTTGCGGGGGCGTCCCCGTGGCCGCTTGCGCGCCACGATGGTGCCGCGGTCGAGGATCTCTCCACCCCAAACCCCCCACGGCTCTTGACGTTCCAGAGCCGCTGACAGGCATTCGCGCCGAATGGGGCAGTCGGCGCACAGCGCCTTGGCCCGCTCCAGCTCCGCTGGGCTCTCGGCGAACCACAGATCTGGCTCGCCCTCGTGACAGGGCACCGACAGCCTCTCCCGGCATGTCAGGTCCGACATGTCTCTCCTGCTTCCTGGTCGTCGTTCTCGGTCATCTGCTGCGACCCGGGTGACCAGATGTCTCGTCCGAACAAGACAATGGCCACGGATCCGGGTGACGTCGGGTCCGTGGCCTTGAGAGGCGAGTGAGGGGCTCTTCCTAGGGAATGCTCCTCGTCACGGACGCGAGGGTCGCGGCGGGCTGGCGGCGCTCGCGCATGGCAGCGGCCGCGCCGGCGGCGTGCCCGGCGGGGATGGCAGTGGCATGGTTGCGCCACGAGATGCCGAAGAGATCGCCGGAGACGGCTACGCCGTAGAACGTGCTATCGATCATGATTCTCGCGACCCCCCTTCGACTCGACAGTTGCCTCAGACATGCCCTCATAGGGCGTCTATGAGGCTAGACGCTAGCACCAAATTGCCACAAGACATTTTTGACCAGGACTTTTGGCACGATCTTTGCCGAGGTTGGCAGTCTTTCAGGACCGGTTGCGCACCAGCTCGAGCACGTCCGGCCCGAACTGCTCGAGCTTGCGCGCCCCGATGCCGGGGATCGCGGTGAGCGCCGCGTCGTCGGTGGGCAGCGTCTCGGCGATGGCGATCAACGTGTTGTCGGTGAACACCACGTACGCCGGAACGCTCATCTCCTTGGCCGTCTTCAGCCGCCAGTCCTTCAATTCGGCGAGCAACTCTTCGTCGAGGTCCGACGGACACGTCTCACACCTCCGCAGCATGATGGCCGCAGGCGCGGTCAACGGGCCGTTGCACACCCGGCACCGCGGCGCGGGCCCACGCTGCCTGCGCTGCTTGGCCGGCCCGGCCGTGGCGGCGACCTGCGGCGCGACGCCGCTGAGGAAGCGCGACGGCTTGCGCCCCTGCCGCCCACCGGGTGCCCGCGCCAACGCCCAGCTGAGCGCCAAATGCACACGGGCCCTGGTGATCCCGACGTAGAAGAGGCGACGCTCCTCCTCGACCGCCTCGCTGTCGTTGCCCTTGGCCAACGCATGCGAGATGGGCAGGGTGCCGTCGGCGAGACCGACCAGGAACACCGCATCCCACTCCAGCCCCTTGGCGGCGTGCAGCGACGCGAGCGTCACCCCCTGCACCACCGGGGGATGTCGCGAGTCGGCACGCTGCCGCAACTCGAGCACCACGGTGCGCAAGTCCAGATCGGGTCGCTGCGCGACGTCCTCGTCGACCAGTTCGGCCAACGCCACCAACGCCTCCCACCGCTCCCTGGCGCGGGTACCGGCCGGCGCGTCGGCGGTCAGGCCCAGCGGCTCGAGGATCTCGCGGACGGCCTCGGTGAGGGCCGCACCCGACAGCTCGCCGTCACCGCGTTCCGCGGCGCGCTGCAGCGCCAGCATGGCCTGCCGGATCTCCTGCCTGCTGAAGAAACCCTCGCCGCCGCGCACCTGGAACGCCACCCCGGCCGCGGTGAGCGCCTCCTCGTACACCTCCGACTGCGCGTTGATGCGGTACAGCACCGCGATCTCCGAAGCGGGCGTACCACTTTCGACGAGCTTCTTGACGCGCGCCGCGACCGCGGTGGCCTCGGCCACCTCGTCGGGATGCTCGTGAAACGACGGCTCCGGCCCCGGCGGACGCTGGCCGACGAGATGCAGCCGGCTGCCCGCCATGCGCCCACGCGCCGCGGCGATCACCCGGTTGGCCAGCGAGACCACCTGCGGCGTGGAGCGGTAGTCCCGCTCCAGCCGGACCACCGCGGCGTCGGGGAAACGCCGCGAGAAGTCCAGCAGGTAGTTCGGCGTGGCACCGGTGAACGAGTAGATGGTCTGGTTGGCATCGCCCACCACCGTCAGATCGTCCCGCTCGCCCAGCCACGCGTCGAGCACGCGCTGCTGCAACGGCGTGACGTCCTGGTACTCGTCCACCACGAAACACCGGTACCGGTCCCGGAACTCGGTGGCCACGGCCGCGTCGTTCTCGATGGCGGCCGCCGTGTGCAGCAGCAGGTCGTCGAAGTCGAGCAGCGTCGTGCCCTCGCGGCGCGCCTTGAGCGCCTCGTACCCCGCGTACACCTCCGCGACCTTCGCGGCGTCGAACGGGATGTCGCGCCCGGCCGCGGCGACCTCCGCGGGATAGGTCTCCGGACTGATCAACGACGCCTTGGCCCACTCGATCTCGCCCGCGAGATCGCGCACGTCGTCGGTGCTGGCCTTCATGGCCGCCCGGTTGGCGGCCTGCGCGACGACGGCGAACTTGCTGTCGAGCAGTTCCCACGCCGTGTCCCCCACCAGCCGCGGCCAGAAGTACTGCAGCTGACGGCGCGCCGCGGCATGGAACGTCATGGCCTGCACGGCGCCGGTACCGACGCCGCCGGCGTCACGGTCCAGCGACCGCAGCCGCACGCGCATCTCCCCCGCCGCGCGCGACGTGAACGTCACCGCCAGCACCTGGCTGGGGGCGACGTGCCCCGCCGCGACCAGATGCGCGATGCGCCGGGTGATGGTCCTGGTCTTGCCCGTACCTGCGCCCGCCAGCACGCACACCGGCCCGCGCGGTGCGACGACGGCCTCGCGCTGCTCGTCGTCCAGGTCGGTCAGCAGCGCGTCACGCGACGCGTCGGACTGCGGACGGGACATGACCACCATCTTGGCAGGGCCGACCGACATGCGTGCCACGTCACCACTGGCGTCGGGCATGTCCGGCGCGTCGGCTATGTTGAACGACCCATGAGCGCTCAACTGACCATGTACACCACGTCCTGGTGCGGCTACTGCTCGCGGCTCAAGACCGCGCTGAAGGCCGAGGGCATCGCCTGGACCGAGGTGGACATCGAAGCCGATCCCGCCGCCGCCGAGTTCGTCGGCTCGGTCAACGGGGGCAACCACGTGGTGCCCACGGTGAAGTTCGCCGACGGCAGCACGCTGACCAACCCCAGCGCCAAGCAGGTCAAGGCCAAGCTCGCGGGCTGAGGCCGCTCAGTCCAGCGCCGCCCAGGACTCGATGATCTCCCGGGCGATCGAGATCGACCCCGGCAGCAGCAGCCGGGTGTCGGCGTCCAGTGCCGCCGCGTCGTTCCAGTCGCCACGATCCAGGGCCTCCCGGATCTCGGCGCGCGTGAACCACGCCGCCTCGGCGATCTCCCCGTCGTTGAACGCGAACGGCTGCTCCGGGTCGCCCACGGCATGGAAACCCACCATGAGCGACCGCGGGAACGGCCACGGCTGACTGCCGAGGTACCGCACGTCGCCGACGGAAAGCCCGATCTCCTCGGCGATCTCGCGAACCACGCACGCCTCGAACGACTCGCCCGCCTCGACGAACCCCGCCAGCAGTGAGAACAGCCGCTCCGGCCACGCGGTCTGACGGGCCAGCACGGCGCGGTCGTGACCGTCGTGCACCAGGCAGATCACGGCGGGGTCGATCCGCGGGAACTCCTCGTGCCCGTTGACCGGGTTCACGCGTGACCAGCCGCTCTTGATCGGCTTGGTGGGCGCACCGTCGAGCGCACTGAACCGCGCCGCGTCGTGCCAGTTCAGCAGCGCCGTGGCCGTGGCCACCAGCTGCGCGCTCGCGTCGTCGAAGATCGTGCCCGCCCGCCGCAGGTCGAGCACCTCGGTCTGCGCATGCGGATCCTCGGGACCCGCCAGGGCCGCCCGCACCCCCCACACGTGCCTGCCGTCGGGCAACCGGCCCAGGAACACCGCGTGCTCGTCGGGCCCGTCGGCGTACGACACCGCCGGGTGCAGCACCACCTGACCGTTCGAGATCAGCACCTGGTTGCGGCGGTCGACGCGCAACAGCAGCGCGTCCCTCCACCCCGCCACCGCGGCGTCGATGTCGGTGCGCAGCACGTCGGCGCGATCGGCGCCCACGCGGGACAGCAGCGGAACGTTGCGAAGTCGGAAGTCGGTCATCGGTGGTCGTCAGTCCTCGGTGTCGGCGGCGGTCTTGATCACGAGCAGCTTGTCGCCCAGCTCGACGGCGTCGGCGTCCGGCTCGTCGACGCGCAGCAGCTTGCCGCCACGCACCACCCCCAACACGATCTGCTTCATGTGCCGCGGGGAGGCCCCCACCTCCGCGGCCGTCACCGGGCGCTCCGCGATCGCGAACCCCGCGTCGGGCGTCAGCAGGTCCTCCATGACCTCCACCACGCTCGGCGTCTGCTTGGCGATGCCCAGCATGCGGCCCGCGGTCTCCGACGTCACCACCGTGGTGTTCGCGCCCGACTGCCGCAGCAGGTGCTGATTCTCCGCCTCCCGGACCGCGGCGATGATCTTGGCGTTGGGCGCCAGCTCGCGCGCGGTCAGCGTCACCAGCACGGCGTCGGAGTCGCTGTTGGCGGCGACGATGATGGTCTCGGCGTGCTGGGCGCTGGCCAGCCGCAGCACCTCGCCCTTCGTCGCATCGCCGCGCACCGTCACCAGGCCCGCGGCCTTGGCCCGTTCCAGCGCGTAGTCGTTCTGCTCGACCACCACGATGTTGCCGGGGGCGACGCCGTCACTGACCATCGCCGTCACCGCGGTCCTGCCCTTCGTGCCGTAGCCGACGACGACGGTGTGGTTGCGCACAGTTCTCCTCCAACGCTGAATCTTCAACGCCTGCCGCGACTGCGTGGTGAGCGTCTCGACGGTGGTACCGATGAGCACGATCAGGAACGCCACCCGCAGCGGGGTGATCACCAGGACGTTCACCAACCGCGCCGTGTCGGTCACCGGCGTGATGTCGCCGTAGCCGGTGGTCGACAGCGACACCGTGGCGTAGTACAGGCAATCCAGGAACGACAGCGGATTGCTGGGATCGGGCGCGCTCTCGATGTCGCGGTACCCGTCCCGGTCCAGGTAGACGATGAGCACCGCGGCGAACAACGCCCCGAGCGCGTAGAGCACGCGCAGCGCGATCTTGCGGGCCGGGCTGACGAAGTCCTCGGGGATGGTCAGCACGTCGACGAGGTCCGCCTCGTGCCGCGACGTCAGGTTCTCCTGGTCGAGCCTCTGCAGGCGGCGACGCAACTTACCCTTGGCCACGAGACCCCATCATTCGCCGTTGGCGCAGCACAGCACAATGTAACCATGACCGCGCTCACACCCCCGGGCAACGCCGCCCTTCCCAGTCAGGCCCCCGCCACGCGCATGGGTGCGCTGTTGATCGGGATGGGGGTGCTGCACTTCGCCGCCCCCAAGCCGTTCGACACCATCGTGCCCGCCGAACTGCCGGGCGACGCCCGCTTCTACACGCACGCCTCCGGCGTCGCCGAGGTGGCCACCGGCGCCCTGCTGCTGGCGCCCCGCACCCGCCGGTTCGGCGCCCTGGCCGCCATCGCGCTGTACCTCGCGGTCTATCCGGGCAACCTCAACATGGTGCGGCTGTGGTGGCACAAGGGCTGGCCCGCACGGATCGTCGCCATCGCGCGGTTGCCGCTGCAGGTGCCGATGGTGATGCAGGCGCTCAAGATCTACCGCAACGCGCCCCGCTAGGCATCCACGTCCGTCACCTCCTCGACGGCGTCGACTCCCTCGCCGGTGGCCTGGCCGGCCTGGTCGGCGGTGGCCCGATCACCGGCCTGGTCGCCGGTGCTCGGCTGCGCCGCGGCCAGCAGCGCGGCGAGATCGTCGCCGTCGGGCAGGTCGGTGGGAACCACGGTGTGCCCGCTGCGCACGTAGTGGAACGCCGCCCGCACCGACGACGGGTCCATCCCGTGCAGCGCAGCCCACGCCAGCCGGTACACCGCCAGCTGAACCGCGTTGTGCCGTAACCGTTCCGGATCCTTCGGCGGATCGCCGGTCTTCCAGTCGACCACGGTGACACCGCCGTCGGGATCGGCGAACACCGCGTCGATGCGCCCCCGCACCACGGTCCGGCCGATCACCATGTCGAACGGCGTCTCGACGTCGACGGGCGTGCGTGCGGCCCACGGCGACACCGCGAACGCGGACTGCAACTCGGCCAGCGCCTCGGCGTCGGCGCGCGCCAGCTCACCGTCGACGGCACCCGGCAGATCGTCGAGATCGAAGAGTCGCTCCGCGTGGAAGAACCGCTGCACCCAGTCGTGGAACGCCGTGCCCAGCGCCGCGTGCCGGTCCGGCTGACGCGGCAGCCTGCGGCGCAGTCGTTCGGCAGCGCCCGCGGGATCGCGGCCCACGTCGACGACCGCACTCACCGACAGGTGCTCCGGCAGGCGGGCAGGCGCCCGGCTGCGCCCCCGGAGCCGTTCGGCCAGCAGCGCATCGACGTCGGCCGCCCACCCCTCCGGGTCCGCCCCCGCCACCGGCAGCCGACCCGCCCGCGCG
>NZ_JBYVYK010000092.1:0-7230 GCF_058148405.1 Mycobacterium sp. DHQP2018-32-09
CTCGCGGGCGTCGCCGCGGCGCTGCTCACCGACGGCGCCGACGCGCTGCGGGCGTTCACGCTGCGGGTCGGCACGCCGGTGGGCCCCATGCTCGCCCAGACCGCCACCGGGGTGGACGCGGCCCTGGACAAGCTCGGCGGCACGGCCCTGTTCGAGGCCAAGCTCGACGGCGCCCGCGTCCAGATCCACCGCCAGGACGACGCGGTGTCGATCTACACCCGCAGCCTCGACGACGTCACCGCCCGCCTGCCCGAGGTGGTCGCGGCCACGCTGGCGTTGCCGGTGCGCACGCTGATCGCCGATGGCGAGGCCATCGCCCTGCGCCCCGACGGCAGGCCCGACCGCTTCCAGGTGACGGCGTCGCGGTTCGGCCGCCGCGCCGGCCGCGACGCCCGCGCGGCCGCCCTGTCGGTGTTCTTCTTCGACCTGCTGCACCTCGACGGCGACGACCTGCTGGACCGGCCGACCACCGAGCGGCTCGCCGCGCTCGACGCCGTGGTGCCCGTCGCCCAGCGCGTCGACCGGCTGCTCACCTCCGACACCGAGGCCGCCGCGCGGTTCCTGGCCGCCACCCTGGCCGCCGGCCACGAGGGCGTCATGGCCAAGGCCCCGGGATCGCCGTACGAGGCCGGCCGACGGGGGGCGGGCTGGTTGAAGGTCAAACCCGTGCACACCCTCGACCTGGTGGTGCTGGCCGTCGAATGGGGCTCCGGCCGCCGCACCGGCAAGCTGTCCAACATCCACCTCGGCGCCCGCGATCCCGCCACCGGCGACCTGGTGATGCTGGGCAAGACGTTCAAGGGCATGACCGACGAGATGCTGGACTGGCAGACCGAACGCTTCCTCGCGCTGGCCGACGGGCCCACCGACGGCTACACCGTGCGGGTGCGCCCCGAGCAGGTGGTGGAGATCGCATTCGACGGCATCCAGGGGTCGACGCGCTACCCGGGTGGCATGGCCCTGCGGTTCGCGCGCGTGCTGCGCTACCGCGACGACAAGACCGCCGCCGAGGCCGACACCCTAGACACCGTGCGCGCCTTCTACGGTGACTCCCCCGACGACACGGCGAATGCGGGCGTTACGACCAATCCTCGCTGAGGCGATGACAGGATCGACGCATGGCAGCACCCACCTCCGAACGCATCGAGGACACCGTCGGCGACGTCACCTACGTCCGGACCGACCCGGACCTACCCCCGGTGGCCGTCATCGATCGCTCCCCCATCTCGCTCAAGCACAAGGTCGTCTTCGCCGTCATCGCCCTGCTCGGTGCCCTCGCGTGGGCCGTCATCGCGTTCTTCCGCGGTGAGACGGTCAACGCCGTCTGGTTCGTGATCGCCGCCATCTGCACCTACGTCATCGGCTACCGGTTCTACGCCCGCTTGATCGAGACGAAGATCGTCCAGCCCAAGGACGACGACGCCACCCCCGCCGAGGTGTTCGAGAACGGCACCGACTACCTGCCCACCGACCGGCGAGTGCTGTTCGGCCACCACTTCGCCGCCATCGCCGGCGCCGGCCCGCTGGTGGGCCCGGTACTCGCCATGCAGATGGGCTACCTGCCCGGCACCATCTGGATCATCGTCGGCGCACTGGTCGCCGGCTGCGTCCAGGACTACCTGGTGCTCTCGATCTCGGTGCGGCGCCGCGGCCGCTCGCTGGGTCAGATGGCGCGCGACGAGTTGGGCACCGTCGGCGGCGCCGCGGCCATCGTCGGCGTGCTCGTCATCATGGTGATCCTGCTGGCGGTGCTGGCGCTGGTGGTGGTCAACGCGCTTGCCGAGAGCCCGTGGGGCGTGTTCTCCATCGCCATGACCATCCCGATCGCGATCTTCATGGGCCTGTACCTGAGGTTCTTGCGGCCGGGCCGGGTCTCGGAGGTCTCCCTCATCGGCGTCGCGCTGCTGCTGCTGGCCGTCGTCGCGGGCGGCTGGGTGGCCGAAACCGACTGGGGCGTGCAATGGTTCACGCTGTCGAAGGTGACGCTGTCGTGGTGCATCATCATCTACGGCCTGGCCGCCTCCGTGCTGCCGGTGTGGCTGCTGCTGGCGCCGCGCGACTACCTGTCGACGTTCATGAAGGTGGGCACCATCGCGCTGCTGGCGGTCGGGATCGTGCTGGCCCGCCCCATCATGGAGGCGCCCGCCATCTCGACGTTCGCCACCAGCGGCACCGGTCCGGTGTTCGCCGGCTCGCTGTTCCCGTTCCTGTTCATCACGATCGCCTGCGGGGCCCTGTCGGGCTTCCACTCGCTGATCTCCTCGGGAACCACGCCGAAGCTGCTGGAGAAGGAAAGCCAGATGCGGCTCATCGGCTACGGCGGCATGCTCACCGAGTCGTTCGTTGCCATCATGGCGCTCATCACCGCCGCCATCCTCAACCAGCACCTCTACTTCGCGATGAACGCCCCCGCCGCGTCGACCGGCGCCACGGCCGAGACCGCGGCCACCTACGTCAACGGACTCGGCCTGTCGGGTGCGCCCATCAGCGGAGCCGAGTTGCAGGCCGCGGCCGACGGCGTCGGCGAGGAGACCATCATCTCGCGGACCGGCGGCGCGCCGACGCTGGCGTTCGGCATGTCCGAGGTACTGCACCAGGTGTTCGGCGGCACGGGCCTCAAGGCGTTCTGGTACCACTTCGCGATCATGTTCGAGGCGTTGTTCATCCTCACCACCGTCGACGCCGGCACCAGGGTGGCGCGCTTCATGCTCTCCGACGGGTTGGCCAATCTCGGTGGGCCGCTGAAGAAGCTGCGCAACCCGAGCTGGCGGGTGGGTGCCTGGGCGTGCAGCGTCGTCGTCGTGGTGGCGTGGGGCAGCATCCTGCTGATGGGCGTCACCGACCCCCTCGGCGGCATCAACACGCTGTTTCCGTTGTTCGGCATCGCCAACCAGCTGCTCGCGGCGATCGCGCTGACCGTCGTCACCGTCGTGGTGATCAAGCGTGGCCTGCTGAAGTGGGCGTGGATCCCCGGGGTGCCTCTGCTGTGGGATCTGGTGGTGACCATGACGGCATCGTGGCAGAAGATCTTCTCCGCCGACCCCAAGGTCGGCTACTGGTCTCAGCACCAGCAGTACGTCGACGCCAAGGAGGCGGGCAAGACGGCGTTCGGCGCCGCCAAGGACGCCGCCCAGATCGACGCCGTGATCCGCAATACGTTCATCCAGGGCACGCTGTCGATCGTCTTCGCGGTGCTGGTCGTGGTGGTCGTGGCCGCCGGTGTGGTGATGGCGCTGCAGGCCATCCGCGGCAAGGGCCGCCCGCTGTCGGTCGACGACCCGGTGCCCTCGCGGATCTTCGCACCGTCCGGCCTGCGCGCCACCGACGCCGAGAAGGAGGTGCAGGCCCAATGGGACGCGTTGCCGCAACCGCACGTCAGATCCGTTGGTACTGGCGCTCACTGATGGGTGACGACCTCTACGAGCGCTACGTCGCTCACCGCCGCCGCACCCATCCCGGCGAGCCGGTGCTCACCGAGCGGCAGTACTGGCGCATGCGCCATGCCGCGGTGGAGGCCAACCCGCAGACCCGCTGCTGCTGAGCGGGTCTCGCGGACTCGGCCCCGTCAGGACGCCCCCGTCAGGACTCACGGCGCGCGATGACGCCGCGCTCGGCCAGGTGCGCCGTCAGCGGGGCCACGCCACGGGTGAAGTGTTCGGCCATCGCCCGTCGCGCGGCCTCGGGGTCGCGCGCGGCCAGTGCGTCGATCACGGCGCGGTGATCCTCGATGGACCGAGTCGGCCAGCCCGGCAGCGTGGGGAACACCGATTCCGGCGCGTACCGCGTGATGACCGACATGAACTGCGTCAGCTTCGGGGAGTCCGCGGCCACGTTGACGGCGCGGTGGAACTCGTGGTTGAGCCGCACCGCCAGGTCGACGTCCGGTGTGCGATAGGCGGCTTCGAGTGCGTCCTGCACCGCCCGGATGGCCGCCACGTCGTCGTCGGTGACGTTGGCCGCGGCGCGGGCGGCCAACTCGCCGCCGATGTGGGCCTGCACACCCGCGACGTCGGCGAGGTCGCGCGCGGTGACCTCGACCACCATGAACCCGCGCCGGGGATGCTGCTCGAGCAGGCCCTCCGCCCGCAGGTTCAGCAGGGCCTCGCGGACCGGGGTGACGCTGATGCCGACCTCTGCGGCGAGCTGGTCCAGGCGCAGGTACTCCCCCGCCGGGTAGGTGCCGTCGAGGATGCGCCGCCGCACGTACCGTGCGACGTCGTCGGACAGTTGCGGACGTACCGCGAAGGCCTCAGAGCCGGTATTCATCGAGCAGGTTCTTGCTGATGATGGTCTTCTGGATCTCGCTGGTGCCCTCCCCGATCAGCAGGAACGGTGCATCGCGCATCAGCCGTTCGATCTCGTAGGACTTCGAGTAGCCGTAGCCGCCGTGGATCCGGAAGCTCTGCTGCGTCACCTCCGAGCAATATTCGCTGGCAAGGTATTTGGCCATGCCCGCGGCCACGTCGTTGCGCTCGCCGGAGTCCTTGAGGCGAGCGGCGTGCACCATCATCAGGTGCGCGGCCTCCACCTTGGTCGCCATCTCGGCGAGCTGGAACGCGATGGCCTGGTGGTCGGCGATCGGCTTGCCGAACGTCTCGCGCTGCTGGGCGTAACGCACGGCCAGCTCGAAGGCCCGCAGCGCCACTCCGCAGGCGCGGGCCGACACATTGACCCGGCCCACCTCGATGCCGTCCATCATCTGGAAGAACCCGCGCCCCGGCGCCTCGCCGAGCACGTCGCCGTCGGCCGCACGGTACCCGTCGAAGATCATCTCGGTGGTGTCGATGCCCTTGTACCCCAGCTTGTCGATCTTGCCGGGGATCGTCAGGCCGGGCGCGACTTCGCCGAAGCCCGCGGGCTTTTCGATGAGGAACGCGGTGAGGTTGCGGTGCGGCTTGTCCGCCCCCTCGTCGGTCCTGACCAGGGTGGCCACCAGGTGCGAGCTGGCGCCGTTGGTGAGCCACATCTTCTGACCGGTCAGCAGGTATCCCCCACCGGGGTCCCGGACGGCCCTGGTGCGAATGGCCGCCACGTCCGACCCCAGTTCGGGTTCCGACATCGAGAAGGCGCCGCGCACCTCACCGGTGGCCATCCGCGGCAGCAAGCGAGCGCGCTGTTCGGCGGTGCCGTGCCGACGGATCATGTACGCGACGATGAAGTGGGTGTTGATGACGCCCGAGACGCTCATCCAGCCCCGGGCGAGTTCCTCGACGCACAGTGCGTACGTCAGCAGCGATTCGCCCAGACCGCCGTACTCCTCGGGGATCATCAGCCCGAACAGTCCCAGCCGGGCCATGCCGTCGACGATGTCCTGCGGATAGGTGTCGTTGCGTTCGAGTTCTGCTGCCGCGGGAATGATCTCGCGATCGACGAAATCACGCACGGTGGCCACGATCTCGGCTTGGACGTCGGTCAGGCCCGCGGTCTGCGCCAGCTTGGTCATGCTCGCGTCACCCTCTCGAACACGGCGGCCAGACCCTGACCGCCTCCGATGCACATGGTCTGCAGGCCGTACCGTCCGTCGCGGGTGTGCAGGCCGCGCGCCAGGGTGGCCAGCATGCGTCCACCGGTGGCACCGACGGGGTGGCCCAGCGAGATGCCGGATCCGGCGACGTTGGTGCGCTCGGTATCCGCCGGGCCGAAACCCCATTCGCGCATGACGGCAAGCGCCTGCGCGGCGAATGCCTCGTTGAGTTCGATCAGATCCATGTCGGCCAGCGTCAGCCCGGCCTTGTCCAGCGCCACCCGGGTGGCGGGCACGGGGCCGATGCCCATGACGTCCGGCGGCACGCCTGCCACGCCCCAGGACACCAGCCGGACCAAGGGTTCCAGGCCCGCAGCGGCGGCCTTCTCCCGGGTGGTGACGATGCACATCGCGGCGGCATCGTTTTGGCCGCTGGAGTTGCCCGCCGTCACCGTGGCGTCCGGATCCTGTTTCACCAGAATGGGTTTCAGTCGCGACAGCACCTCCACGGTGGTGTCGGCGCGGGGGTGTTCGTCGGTGTCGATCAGCGACTCGCCGGTGCGGTCGGTCACCGGCACGCCGATGATCTCGTCGCGCAGCGAACCGTTGCGCTGCGCCGCGACCGCGCGTTGGTGCGATCGGACGGCCAGCTCGTCCTGCTCTTCGCGGGCGATCCGGTAGCGCCGCCGCAGATTCTCCGCCGTCTCGAGCATGCCCCCGGGGACCGGATGGTGCCTGCCGCCCGCGGTCGTGCGGCCCCGCGTCAGCGCGTCGTGCACCACGATCCCGGTTCGGGAACCGCCCCACCGCATGTCGGTGGAGTGGAACACCGCGTTGCTCATGGACTCCGCGCCGCCGGCCAGCACCAGGTCGTGCTGGCCGGACGAGACCTGCAGGCACGCCTGGATCACCGCCTGCAGGCCCGAGCCGCACCGTCGGTCGAGCTGCATGCCGGGAACCGTGACGGGTAGGCCGGCGTCGAGCGCGACGACGCGGCCGAGCGCCGGGGCCTCCATGCTGGGGTAGCAGTGTCCCAGGATCACGTCCTCGACCGTCTCCGGCTCGATCCCGGTGCGCGCCAACAGGCCTCGCAGTACTGCGACGCCGAGGTCGACGGCGGTCAGGGAGGTGAACATGCCGCCGTAGCGGCCGATGGGCGTGCGCACGGGTGCGCAGATGACGGCGTCACGGCTCATCAGACGTGCCGGCCACCCGTGACCTCGAGCACCGTGCCCGTCATGTAGGACGACAGGTCCGACGCCAAGAACAGCGCCACCTTGGCGACCTCGGCGGGCTCACCGGCGCGGCCCATCGGGATCTCGGCGAGCTTCTCGTCCCAGATGCGTTGCGGCATGGCCTCGGTCATGGCCGAGCGGATCAACCCCGGCTGGATGGCGTTGATTCGCACGCCCAGGTGCGCCACCTCCTTGGCCGCGGCCTTGGTCAGGCCGACGATCCCCGCCTTGGCGGCCGAGTAGTTCGTCTGACCGATCAGCCCGACCTTGCCCGAGATCGACGACAGGTTGACGATGGCACCGCTGCCCTGTTCCCGCATGATCGCCGCGGCGCTTCGGGTGCCGTTCCACGTGCCCTTCAGATGCACGGCGATCACCTGGTCGAACTGCTCCTCGGTCATCTTCCGCATGGTCGCGTCACGGGTGATGCCCGCGTTGTTCACCATGACGTCGAGCGACCCGAACGCCTCGACGGCCGCGCCGACGAGCCCATCGACGGCGGCGGAGTCGGTGACGTCGCAGCGCACGGCG
>NZ_JBYVYK010000093.1:0-7167 GCF_058148405.1 Mycobacterium sp. DHQP2018-32-09
CGCCGCCGCTACGGCTGGGCCGGTGGTGGCCCTGGGCGACGGCGGTTCCGGCGGCAGTGCTGCTGGCCGCGCTGGTGGCGCCGCTGGCGGTGTTGGCGCGATGGCTGGGCAGTGCCGGCCCGCGCTGGAACGCCGACCAGTTCCTCGCCGCACTGGGTGCGACGGCGTGGCTGTCGGCCTGCGGTGCGCTGGCCTGCGTCGCGGCGGCCGTGCCCGTCGGCGTGCTGGCGGCGCGGTACCGCACCCGCACCACGCGAGTGCTCGAGGGCGCCACCTACCTGGCGCACGGTCTGCCCGGGGTGGTCATCGCCATCGCGATGGTGGCCGTCGGGGTGCTGCTGTTGCGGCCGCTCTACCAGCGCGAGCCGCTCCTGATCCTGGCCTACGTCGTGCTCCTGGTGCCGCTGGCCGTGGGTTCGGTGCGCAGCGCGGTCGAGGCGGTGCCGGTGGGGCTGGAGGAGGTGGCCCGCACGGTGGGGCGGACGCCGCTGCGGGCGTTCGTCGCGGTGACGGGCCGCGGCGTCGCGCCCGCGCTGCTGGCCGCCGCCGCGCTGGTCATGGTGACGTGCATGAAGGAGCTGCCGGTGACACTGCTGCTGCACCCGACGGGGACCGACACCCTGGCCACCCGGCTGTGGGGCTTCACCGCGGTGAGCGACTACGCGTCCGCGGCACCGTACGCGGCGGCGCTGGTGCTGTTCGCCGCGGTGCCGACGGGCGTGCTGGCGGTGTGGGGCGCCCGGGAGCGTCGGCGCCATGGCTGACGGAGCCGCCGCCGTCGGGGTGCGCGGGCTCACCAAGCGGTTGGGGACGCGGGAGGTGCTCGCCGGGGTGGACCTGGAGCTGACGCCGGGATCGCTGACGGCGGTGCTCGGGCCGTCGGGCTGCGGCAAGACGACGCTGCTGCGCCTGCTCGCCGGCTTCGCGATGCCGGACGCGGGCCGGGTGTACGTGGCCGGCCGCGACGTCACCGACGTTCCGGCGCACCGCAGGCGCATCGGCCTGCTACCCCAGGAAGGGGCCCTGTTCCCCTACCTGAGCGCGGCGGGCAACGTGGCGTTCGGCGTGGGTCGGGGCGGGCGCCGGGGTGCGCCCCGGAGTGCCGCCGCGGAGGTGGCGCACTGGCTCGACGTGGTCGGCCTCGCCGGGTACGGCGACGCCCGGCCCGCCGAGCTGTCGGGCGGTCAGCAGCAGCGCGTGGCGCTGGCGCGGGCGTTGGCGGCGCGGCCGCGCGTGATGTTGCTCGACGAACCGTTCGCCGCGTTGGACGCCGGATTGCGCGCCCGGGTGCGCGAGGACATCGCGGGCATCCTGGCGGCGTCGGGAACCACCGCCGTGCTGGTCACCCACGACCAGGACGAGGCGCTGTCGCTCGCGGACTCCGTCGCGGTGCTGCTCGACGGCACCGTGGTGGTGCACGGCAGCCCGGCCCGGGTGTACGGCCGGCCGCCGACGCTGGCGGCCGCGCGGTTCGTCGGCGCGACGGTCGAGCTTCCGGGGCGGTGCGCGGCGGGCGTGGTGACGTCGGCGCTGGGTGCGCATCCGGTGACCGGCGTCCGCGACGGCCCGGTGACCGCGGTGGTGCGCCCCGAGTCGCTGCGCCTGGCCGACGACGGCGTGCCCGCCGGCGTGGTCGGCGTGCGGTTCCTCGGGGCCACGGCCACGGTGGAGCTG
Organism: Mycobacterium sp. DHQP2018-32-09; assembly: GCF_058148405.1. NCBI lineage: Bacteria > Bacillati > Actinomycetota > Actinomycetes > Mycobacteriales > Mycobacteriaceae > Mycobacterium > Mycobacterium sp. DHQP2018-32-09. Next base: position 1,675 of record NZ_JBYVYK010000093.1, read on the forward strand.
ATGCTGGCCGACGGCTGCACGGTCACGGTCCGCGTCGACGCGGCGCAGTTGCCGGAGGTGGGTGCGGCCACCGGGATCCGCGTCACCGGCCCCGTGCTGGCCTACCCTCGTCCGCCGGGGTCACCACCCCGTCGGTAGCGGATGCCCCTCGGCGAATCCGGCGGCGGACTGCACGCCGAGCCGAACCAACTCGTGCAGTTCCGGCAGGGTGGCGGCGCCGACGTAGGTGCAGGTGCTGCGCACGCCCGAGGTGATGTGGTCCAGCAGGTCCTCCACGCCGCCGCGCGCGGGGTCCAGCGTCATCCGCGACGTCGAGATGCCCTCCTCGAACAGCCCCTTGCGGGCGCGGTCGAACGCGCCGTCACCGGAGGTGCGGGCGGCGACGGCGCGCTTGGACGCCATGCCGTAGCTCTCCTTGTAGATGCGGCCGTCGCGGTCGGTGAGCAGGTCACCCGGGGACTCGTAGGTGCCGGCGAACCACGAGCCGATCATCACGTTCGACGCGCCTGCGGCGAGCGCGAGCGCCACGTCGCGGGGGTGCCGCACGCCGCCGTCGGCCCAGACGTGCGCGCCCAGCTGGCGCGCGGCGGCCGCGCATTCCATGACGGCGGAGAACTGGGGGCGGCCGACGCCGGTCATCATGCGCGTGGTGCACATGGCGCCGGGGCCCACGCCGACCTTGACGATCGAGGCGCCGGCGGCCACCAGGTCGCGGGTGCCCTCGGCCGACACCACGTTGCCGGCCGCCAGCGGCACGCCGAGGTCCAGGGCCGCGACGGCGGCGATGGCGTCGAGCATCTTCTCCTGGTGGCCGTGCGCGGTGTCGATCACCAGCACGTCGGCGCCGGCCTCGACGAGCGCGGTGGCCTTGGCGGCCACGTCGCCGTTGATGCCGACGGCGGCCGCGATGCGCAACCTGCCCGCCGCGTCGACGGCGGGGGTGTAGATGCCGGCGCGGACGGCGCCGAGGCGGGTGAGCACGCCGGCCAGGGTGCCGTCGGCGCGCGTCAGCACCGCGACGTCGACGGGGGCGTGTTCGAGCAGGTCGAACACCTTGCGCGGCTCGGTGCCGACGGGGGCGGTGACGAAGTCGGTGAGCGCGACGTCGCGGACCCTGGCGAAGCGGTCGACACCGGCGCACGAGGCCTCGGTGACCAGGCCCACCGGGCGCTCGTCGGCGACCACCACCGCCGCGCCGTGTGCGCGCTTGTGCAGCAGGGCCAGGGCGTCGGACACGGAGTCGTCGGGGGACAGCTGCACGGGCGTGTCGACCACCAGGTCGCGGGTCTTGACGAAGTCGACGCTGTCCCGGACGGCGCTGATCGGCAGGTCTTGCGGCAGGACGACGATGCCGCCGCGGCGGGCGACGGTCTCGGCCATGCGGCGGCCTGCGACGGCGGTCATGTTGGCGACGACGACGGGGATGGTGGTGCCGGTGCCGTCGACCGTCGACAGGTCCACGTCGAAGCGGGAGGTCACGTGCGAGCGTCCGGGAACGATGAAGACGTCGTCGTAGGTGAGGTCGTGCGGCGGCAGGTGCCCGTCGAGGAAACGCATGGTCCCAGCCTAGGTGGGGCTGGGCCACGAGGTCTGCGTCAGTGGGCGGCGCGGCGGGGGAACCGCGGCACCCCGGCGAGCAGGCCGCGCTGCGGCACGCCCGTGATCGGTTCGGCGGCGACGCCCAGTTCGGCGAACACGTCGTTGGCGGCGAGCGTGCCCGACATCGCGGCACGCTCCATCAACCCCGACAGGTAGGGCAGGTCGAGGTAGTCGCCGGCGAGGCGGATGCCGCGCGCGTCGGTGCGCACACCGGGCCGGCTGCCCGCGGATCCCGGCGGGAAGGCGGGCGCGGTGGCCTCCATGCGGTCGGTGCGGTGCACGACGGTGGCCGCGGTCGTCTCGGGCCACAGCACGCCGAGTTCGTGGCGCAGGGCGTCGCCCGCGATGGACGCGTCGGGCAGGCGGCAGGAGTAGGAGTGCACCTCGATCACGGAGCCGCCGGTCTCGCGGGCCCAGCGTGCGCTGGGTTCTTCGAGGCGGGAGTAGACGGCGATGGAGTCCAGGGTGAGCTGGCCGCTGACGGCGCTGAACGGGGCGCGGTCGGGGGCGACGTCGCGGTCCAGCCACAACCGGGTGACCGCGAACGGCGGTGCCACGCGCAGGGTCTCGGCGTGGCGGGCCAGCAGCGGCGCGGCGGCCGCGGTGGCGGGGGATGCGGCGAGCAGGTCGCGCAGCGCACCGGGATCCAGGGCGAGCACGACGTGTGCGGCGGTGACGTCACCGGTGGTGGTCCGCACGCGCCACCGGGGTCCGTCGGGTGCGATGGCGGTGACCGGGCTGCCGGTGCGGACGTCGGCACCGCGCTCGGCGAGGTAGCGGCGCAGCGGATTCCAGATCGCGGTGGCGTGGTCGGTGTCGGGGACGTCGAAGCCGATGCCCTCGGGGTTGCCCAGGAAGTAGTAGTGGAACATCGCGACCAGTTCGGCGGCCGACAGTTCACCCTGGTTGCAGAAGAACGATCGGGCGAATGCCTCGAACAGCATGGTGCGGCTGCGTTCGCTCATGCCGAACTGGTCGAGGAAGGTCGCGGCGTCCAGGTGGTCGTAGTCGGCGTAGGTGCTGGCGCGGTCGTAGGCCAGCAGTGCGCGTCCGGTGTCGGCGTCGGCGCGCAGCATCTCGCGGCCCGTCAGGCTCTTCGACCGCAGCGCCAGCGCCAGCAGGTTCAGCGGCGGGGCGGCGGGCAGGCCGGACAGGTCCTCGGCGGGCCAGTCCGCGGAGATCACCGGGTAGCTGCGCACCGGTGCCAGGAATGCCAGGGCCGGATCGGCGCGACGCAGGATGGAGCGCCACGTGTAGTAGTGCCGGAAGAAGGCGTGGAAGCCGTGTTCGACGATCTGCTCGGTGCCGTCGGGGAGCCGTTCCGGCCACGCGCCGAGCCGTCCGCCGAGGTGATCGGCGGCCTCGAGCACCGTCACCTGAACGCCGCGTTCGGTGAGCACGACCGCGGCCGAGATGCCCGCGATGCCACCGCCCACGACGACGGCCTCGGTGCCCGGCGGTACGTTGCGGGGGAGCAGCGGATCGGGGGCGACGAGTTGGCGGGGCCGCATCCGCAGCGGGGCGGCTCTGCTGGTCATGGCGTCGCTCATGCCGTCTCTCCTTCGAACAGGGTGGGGTGCGTCCGCGGGAGCCGCACGATCGCGACGGCGAAGGGCACCGCCACCAGGCCCATCACCACGCCGCCGGTGACGGCGGACCCCGGCAGCCCGAAGAACACGGCGTGCGCGAGCACCGACGAGAAGTAGACCCAGAGGTACAGCGTCGCCGCGGGGGCCGATGGGCGGTCGGTACGGGAAAGGGCGGCGTGCAGGGCCGCCATCATCAGGGTCGACACCAGCAGCCAGCCGCCGTAGTTCGACAGCGGGATCTCGGGGATCAGCGGCAGGCCGTGGCGCGGGTCGATCCACGTCCAGTGCCCGGCGGCCACCATCTGCGGGTCGAGGAAGACGTCCCATGCCGTCAGCGCGCAGGCCGCCACCACGACGACCGCGGGCCCGCGGCGCGCGAGGGTGCGGCCCACCACCAGCGCCGGCCACGCCATCATGACCCACGCCAGCGGTACCACCAGCGGGACGCCGAGCACCTCGGCGCCGAGCGTGCCGGTGTAGGCGTAGCTGCCGAACGGCCATCCGGTGGCGACGCCCACGGCCTCGGCGACCAGCCCGCCGCCGCCGGCCACGGCCACCAGGATCAGCGCGCCGCGCGGACCGTGCACGCGGGCGGTGTCGGCGACCGCGGCGACGGCGAACACGACGACGCTGAGCACGGTGATCTCGGTACGCCAGGTCCCGGGCGTCAGCGGGTAGAGGATCTGCACCGCGATGGCCGCGGCCACCAGCGCCCAGACGGCGGTGGTCGCACGCGTCGGCGCAACGGGCTCTATGTCGCTACCTCCACCGTCGAGCGGTCATCAGCGCGTGCGTTCCGACGCTGGCCGCGAGCCGTGCGCGCGGCCCCGACTGCGTAGAGTTCGTTGGTGCCCGATGCGCGCTCCACCAGAACCCTACGCGCCGTCGTGAATGCCGGTTCCGCACTCGCCTGCCTCGGCACGTTGCACGGGCTGACGAACCTGCGGCGGCTGCGGCGCCCGCCGTCGGATCCGGCCCCGGTCGTGGGGGCCGTGTCGCTGCTGGTGCCGGCCCGCGACGAGGCGCACCGCATCACCGCGACCCTGGTGTCGCTGCTGGCGCAGCGCGGTCTGTCCGATGCCGAGATCGTGGTGCTCGACGACGGTTCCACCGACGGCACCGCCGAGGTGGTGCGCGCCGTCGGCGGCGACCGGGTGCGGGTGCTGACGGGCACGCCGCCCCCACCGGGGTGGCTCGGCAAGCCGCACGCGTGCGCGCAGCTGGCGGCCGCCGCCCGCGGCGAGACCCTGGTGTTCGTCGACGCCGACGTCGTGCTGGCGCCGGACGCCGTCGCCGCCGCGGTGGCCTTGTTGCGGGGTCCCGGACCGCTGGACCTGCTGAGCCCGTGGCCGCGGCAGGTCGCCAGCGGCGTCCTCGGTCGGCTGGTGCAGCCGCTGCTGGCGTGGTCGTGGCTCACGACGGTGCCGCTGCGGATCGCCGAGCGGTCGGCGCGCCCGTCGTTGGCGGTCGCCAACGGTCAGTTCCTGCTGGTCGACGCGGCGGCGCTGGCGCGCGCGGGCGGCTGGGGGGCGGTGGCGGGCGAGGTGCTCGACGACATCGGGCTGGCGCGGGCGGTCCGTGCCGCGGGCGGGCGGACCGGCGTCGCGGACGGTTCGGCGTTGGCGACGTGCCGGATGTACGACACGGCGGCGCAGGTCAGCGCGGGGTATCGGAAGTCGCTGTGGGCGGCGTTCGGGTCGCCGCTGGGGGCGGTGGCGGTGGGGTCGGCGCTGGCCGTGACGTACGTGCTGCCGGCGGCGGCAGCCGTGGCGGGTTCCCGGGTGGGGCTCGCCGGGTATCTGGGCGGGGTGGCGGGTCGGATGGCGGCGGGGCGGTGGTGCCGCGGGGCTCGCGGCGGGTGGTCGTCGACGGCGGTCGACGCGGCGGCGCACCCGGTGTCGGTGCTGGCCCTGCTGGGGTTGCTTGGCGCGTCGTGGGTGGGGCGCCTGCGCGGGACGCTGGACTGGAAGGGGCGCGCGTTGTGAGCCGGATCGTGGTGGTCGGCGCCGGGTTGGGCGGGTTGGCCGCCGCGGCGCGGCTGGCCGCGGCGGGGCACGAGGTGGTGGTGGTCGAGGGGTCGGAGGCGGTCGGGGGCAAGTTGGGCGTGTTGCGGCGTGACGGTTTCACGTTCGACACCGGGCCGTCGCTGGTCACGTTGCCCGCCATGCTCGACGACCTGTTCGCCGCGACCGGCGGGCCTGCGGACCTGCCGTTGTCGCGGGTCGATCCGGCGTGTGCGTACCGGTTCGCCGACGGTACGGAGCTGGTGCTGCCGCACGATGCCGCGGCGGTCCCCGCGGCGCTG
>NZ_JBYVYK010000094.1:0-7154 GCF_058148405.1 Mycobacterium sp. DHQP2018-32-09
GCCGCCCTGGCCCCCTGCCCGCCGGCGGGCCCGGGAGCGGGGCCGCAGGCGTTGCGCGGCATCGACCTCGACTGCGCCGGCGACGGCGTCCGCGTCGACGTGGCGCGCGCCCTCGACGGGCGGGCGGTGGTGCTGAACCTCTGGGCCTACTGGTGCGGCCCGTGCGCCGACGAACTGCCCGCCATGGCCGAGTACCAGCGACGCATGGGGGATGCCGTCACGGTCGTCACCGTGCACCAGGACGAGAACGAGACCGCGGCGCTGCTGCGGCTCGCCGACCTGGGCGTGCACCTGCCGACACTGCAGGACGGGCGGCGGCAGGTGGCCGCCGCGCTCGAGGTGCCCAACGTCATGCCCGCCACCGTGGTGCTCCGCGCGGACGGTAGCGTTGCCGAGATCCTGCCCCGATCCTTCGCCACTGCCGACGAGATCGCGGAGGCGGTGAATCCACGGATTGGAGTGCCCGGTTGAGTGTGGACGTCGACGGGGCACGCCTTGATCCCGCAGCGGCGCCGGAGTGGCTGAGCCGGCTGGTCGACGGCGTCGCCGACGTCCCGGCCGCTCACGCCAGGCACATCCCTGCCGACGTGCTGGCACTGTTCCGCGCCGCCGCCGCGAGCGCGGACGCCACGCGCGACGCGGCCGTCCTGGTGCTGTTCTCCGGACCGCCCGACGCCACCGGCGCCCAACTGCCCCCCGACGCCGACCTGTTGGTCACCGTGCGCGCGTCGACGCTGCGCAACCACGCCGGTCAGGCGGCGTTCCCCGGCGGTGCGGCCGACCCCGAGGACACCGGCCCGGTGGGGACCGCGCTGCGCGAGGCCCGCGAGGAGACCGGCATCGACACCGACCGGCTGACGCCGCTGGCGGTACTCGAGCGGATGTTCATTCCGCCGTCGGGCTTCCACGTCGTCCCCGTCCTGGCGTATTCGCAAGACCCCGGACCCGTCGGCGTCATCAGCGAGCGTGAGGTGGCCATCGTCGCCCGGGTCCCCGTCCGGGCGTTCGTCAACCCCGAGAACCGGCTCATGGTGTACCGCAAGGAACGCTCGCGGCGGTACGCAGGCCCGGCGTTCCTGCTGAACCAGATGCTGGTGTGGGGGTTCACCGGGCAGGTCATCTCGGCGCTCCTCGACGTCGCCGGCTGGAGCCAGCCGTGGGACACCGACGACGTGCGCGACCTCGACACGGCAATGGCGCTCGTCGGCGCCCCCAGCGGCTACGGTGAAGGCCAACGATGACTCCTTCGCAATGGCTCGATCTCGGCATCCTCGCCATCGCCTTCGTCGCCGCCGTGTCGGGCTGGCGTTCGGGGGCGCTTGGTTCGTTGCTGTCGTTCGTCGGCGTGATCCTGGGCGCGGTCGCCGGGGTGCTGCTGGCGCCGCACGTCGTCGGCTTCGTCGACGGTGCCCGCACCAAGCTGTTCGTGGCGCTGTTCCTCATCCTCGGCCTGGTGGTGGTCGGCGAGATCGCGGGCGTCGTGCTGGGTCGGGCCGTGCGCGGCGCCATCCGCAGCGGCCCGCTGCGCCTCGTCGATTCGACCATCGGCATCGCGCTGCAACTGGTGGCCGTGCTGGTGGCGGCGTGGCTGCTGGCCACCCCGCTGACGTCGTCGGACCAGCCGAACCTGGCGTCGGCGGTCCGGGGCTCGCGGGTGCTCGAGCAGGTCAACGACGTGGCCCCGTCGTGGCTGCAGCGCGTGCCCGCACGGTTGTCGGCCCTGCTGGACACCTCGGGACTGCCCGACGTGCTCAAGCCGTTCAGCAACACCCCCATCGCCGCCGTGGACGTTCCCGACGCCGCGCTGGCCACCGATCCCGTGGTCGCGGCGACGCGGCCCAGCGTGCTGAAGATCCGCGGTGTGGCCACCAGCTGCCAGAAGGTGTTGGAGGGCAGCGGTTTCGTGGTCGCCCCCAACCGCGTCATGTCCAACGCGCACGTCGTCGCGGGTTCGGAGACCGTGACCGTGGAGTCCGAGGGCCAGAGCTACGAGGCGTTCGTCATCTCGTACGACCCCGACGCCGACATCTCCATCCTCGACGTGCCCAACCTGCCGGCCAAGCCGCTGACGTTCGACATGGCCGAGGCCAAGTCCGGCACCGACTCGGTGGTGCTGGGATATCCCGGCGGCGGCGACTTCACCGCCACCCCCGCCCGGATCCGCGAGATCATTCAGCTCAACGGCCCGGACATCTACCACACCACGACCGTGACCCGCGAGGTGTACACCATCAGGGGCACCGTGCGGCAGGGCAATTCGGGTGGACCGCTGATCGACCGCGACGGCAAGGTACTGGGCGTCGTCTTCGGTGCGGCGGTCGACGACGCCGACACCGGGTTCGTGCTCACCGCCAACGAGGTCGCCAAGCAGATGTCCAAGATCGGCAGCACCGCCCACGTCGCGACCGGCAAGTGCGTGTCCTGACCCCGGTCAGGACACCCGGGTTCAGTGCACCTGGGCCAGGAACCGGACCAGCTGGTCGTTGACGGCGTCTGGGGCTTCCTCGTGGGCGTAGTGCCCGGCGCCCGCGATGGCGGCGTAATGAGCGTGTGGGGCGAAGTGCTGCGTCCGGCGCACCGGATCGGCGAGCACGTAGGGGTCGGCCTCGCCGCGCAGATGCAGGATGGGCACCGACAGCGGCCGTTTCATCGACCTCATGAACCGGCGGCCCTCGCCGCGTAGTTGGCTGCGGACCGCCCAGCGCTGGTACTCCAGTGCCGAGTGCGCGGCGAACGGGATCCGGATGGCCTTGCGCAGGTGCGCGATGGACTCCGAGAAGTCCTCGGACGCTTGCCACGTCGCGCTCGACCGGGCGCGGACGAGGCGTTCGATCTCGGCGCCGTCGTCGCGGGTGAGGAGGCGTTCCGGCGCCAACGGCACCTGGTAGCGCAGCATCGACGGCAGTAGCGCCCGGCCCTGGTCGCGACGCCTGAGCGTCGACGCCCGCAGCGCCACCGGATGTGGAGAGCTGATCAGCGCGATGGCCCTCACGGCGCGCGGATGCAGGACCGACGTCGCCCAGCACACCAGACCCCCGTCGGCGTGCCCGACGAGCGTCGCGCTGCGGTGACCGAGGGCGCGCACCAGGCCGGCGGTGTCCCCGGCCAGCGTCCAGCCGTCGTAACCGCGCGGCGGCTTGTCGCTGCCGCCGTAACCCCGCAGGTCCACCGCGACCACGCGGGCGTTCGGCAGCGCGCGCAGTTGGTGGCGCCACGACCACCAGAACGATCCGAAACCGTGCAGCAGGATCACCAGCGGGCGGTCGGCGGGCGTCTCGAGCAGATCGGCGTCGACGGGACGGGCTTCCACCGGGTTCGCTTCGACCACGTGGAAGCGGATGCCGTTGGCATGCACCTCCAGGTGACGCCACGGGCCGTCGATGCGCGTCACGGACGGGTCGGGCGGCGGGAGGTCGGCACCGCCGGACCGGCGCCGTGCCACTACCAGCCCGACGGGTCGGCGGTCGGCGGGGCTGCAGCGGTGGGCTTGGCCTTCTCGGCGCCCGGCACCAGCGCGACGCGCGCTTCCTTCACCGATTCGATGGTCTGCTGCGGGCCGCGGATCTTGCGCACCTTGAGGTAGCCCAGGAACGCGAACAACCCCGTCGTCAGCACCATCAGACCGAAGACGATCAGGTAGGCCGCCCACGAGTACAGCCAGATGTCGAGCACCTCGGCGATGAAGAAGAAGAAGAAGAACGTCGAGTAGAACAGCACCACCAACGCCAGGATGAAGAAGACACTGCCGGTGAGCCCCTTCTTCACGTCGCGGGTGATCTCGGCCTTCGCCAACTCGACCTCGGCGCGCACGAGCGTCGACATCTGGGTCGTGGCGTCCTTCACCAGGTCGCCGATCGAGGGATCGACCTTCGGCGCGTGTGGATCCACCAGGGGAATCGACGTCACGGTGGCCGGTACGCCGTTCTTCTGGTCGCCAGAACTCATGGATACGTCCTCCCGCGTCGGATCATTGCGGATCATGTTGCCATGTCGCGCGACGCTGAACGATTCCGGCCGACGATAGACTGATCGCGCGCACGGACTGACATACCCGCGCGACGAAGGGCCATTCTCGGTTCGGGGAAGACGTAAGGGGTGCTGTTGAGACACCGCTGGTTCGGTGCCGTTCGGCGCGCCGTCACGGTCCAGGCTGCCCGGCACGCCGTGCTCGCGGTGACGCTGACCGCCCTGCTCGGCGGGTACGCGCTGGGCTCCGCCCCGGTCGCCCCCGCCGCCAGCCCCGTGCCCATGGGCGGCGGGTCCGGCATCGTCGTCAACGGCGACACGTTCTGCACGCTCACCGCGATCGGCAACGACAGCCAGGGCAACCTCATCGGGTTCACGTCGGCGCACTGCGGCGGCCCCGGGGCGCAGGTGGCGTCCGAGGCCAACGAGGCGGCAGGCGTGCTGGGCACCATGGTCGCCGGCAACGACGCCCTGGACTACGCCGTGATCAAGTTCGATCCCGCGCTGGTCACGCCCGTCAACAACGTCGACGGGTTCCAGATCGACGGGCTGGGTCCGGACCCGGCGTTCGGCGCCGTGTCGTGCAAGCTGGGCCGCACCACCGGTTATTCGTGCGGGGTCACGTGGGGCCCCGGCAAGGACCCGGGCACCATCGTCAGCCAGGTGTGCGGGCAGCCCGGCGACTCGGGTGCCCCCGTCACCGTCAACAACCGGCTGGTGGGCATGATCCACGGCGCGTTCAGCCAGGAGCTGCCCACGTGCGTCGTGAAGTACGTGCCGCTGCACACCCCGGCCGTGATGATGTCGATGAACGCCGTCCTATCCGACATCACCGCCAAGGGCAGGCCCGGCTCCGGCTTCGTGCCCGTCGGCTCCGTCCCCGCCGCCTGACGCCGTCTGCCCCCGAGCACCGTCGGGGGCAGACGGGCGTGTCGGCTACTTGCTGGCGCGGATGGCCTCGAAGACGCTGGGGTCAACGAGGGTCGAGGTGTCGCCGAGTTCGCGGCCCTCGGCGACGTCGCGCAGCAGTCGTCGCATGATCTTGCCGCTGCGGGTCTTGGGCAGTTCGGGCACGACGTGGATCTCGCGGGGCCGGGCGATGGGTGAGATCTCCTTGGACACCTCGGCGCGCAGTTCTTCGACCATGTTCTCGGCGCCGCCGTGGGCGCTGGACTTCAGGATGACGAACGCGCAGATCGCCTGGCCGGTCTGGTCGTCGCTGGCCCCGACGACGGCGGCTTCCGCGACGCCGGAGTGCCCGACGAGCGCGGACTCGACCTCGGCGGTGGAGATGCGGTGGCCGGAGACGTTCATGACGTCGTCGATGCGGCCGAGCACCCAGATCTCGCCGTCGGCGCCGTAGCGGGCGCCGTCGCCGGCGAAGTACCAGCCTTGCTCGGCGAACCGCGACCAGTAGGTCTCCTTGAATCGCTCCGGGTCGCCCCAGATGCCGCGCAGCATCGCCGGCCACGGCTTGTCGAGCACCAGGTAGCCGCTGGCCTGCTCGCCGTGGTCGGTGCCGGGGCGGAGTTGGTTGCCGTCGTCGTCGACGATCTTGGCCGAGATGCCGGGCAGCGGTGTCATGGCCGACCCCGGCTTGGTCGCGGTGACGCCGGGTAGCGGGGAGATCATGATCGCGCCGGTCTCGGTCTGCCACCAGGTGTCCACGATCGGGGTCGCGTCGGCGCCGAACACGGTGCGGTACCAGCGCCAGGCCTCGGGGTTGATGGGCTCGCCCACCGATCCCAGCAGCCGCAGGCTGGACAGGTCGTGCTCGGCGGGGATCTGGCGGCCCCACTTCATGAACGTGCGGATCAGCGTGGGTGCGGTGTAGTAGATGGTGACCCCGTACTTCTCGATCACCTGGAAGTGCCGGTGCTCGTCGGGGGAGGCGGGGGTGCCCTCGTAGACCACCTGGGTGACGCCGTTGGACAGCGGTCCGTACACGATGTAGGTGTGTCCGGTGACCCAGCCGATGTCGGCGGTGCACCAGTAGACGTCGGTCTCGGGTTTGACGTCGAAGACCACCGAGTGGGTGTAGCTGGCCTGGGTCAGGTAGCCGCCGGTGGTGTGCACGATGCCCTTGGGCTTGCCGGTGGTGCCGGAGGTGTAGAGCAGGAACAGCGGATGCTCGGAGTCGAACGCCTCGGGGGTGTGCTCGGTGGACGCTTGGGGCACGGTCTGGTCCCACCACAGGTCGCGGCCGTCGGTCATCGCGGTGTCGATGCCGGTGCGCCGCACCACCAGTACGTGTTTCACGCAGTCCTGTCCGGCGACGGCGTCGTCGACGGCGTCCTTGAGCGAGGCGGCCTTGCCGCGGCGGTACTGACCGTCGACGGTGATGACGACCTTGGCCTGGGCGTCCTCGATGCGGGCCCGCAGCGCGCTGGCGGAGAACCCGGCGAAGACCACCGAGTGCATGACGCCCAGCCGCGCGCACGCCAGCATCGCCACGATGGCCTCGGGGATCATGGGCATGTAGATGGCCACCCGGTCGCCGGCGGCCAGGCCCATGTCGGTGAGCGCGTTGGCGGCCTGGCACACCTCGTCCTTGAGTTCGGCGTAGGTGATCGAGCGGCTGTCGCCGACGGGCTCGCCCTCCCAGTGGATCGCGACGCGATCGCCGTTGCCCGCCTCGACGTGCCGGTCGACGCAGTTGTAGGCGACGTTGAGGGTGCCCCCGACGAACCACTTCGCGAACGGCGCCTCCGACCAGTCCAACACCTCGGTATACGGCCTCGCCCACGACAACCTGTCGGCCTGGGTGCCCCAGAACGCCAGGCGATCTCGCTCGGCCTCGTCATACAGGGCAGCGGTGGCGTTGGCCTGTGCGGCGAATTCCTCGGATGGCGCGTACGACGCAGGCGCCTCGGTATGCGTGTCGGACATGACTGTGAGCGTAGTCACCGGAGGTTGCACGAAGGTTGGCAGTTCACACCGATGGCTGCGGACGGCGCCCGGCGCGCGACGAACGCGCGGTGCGACGGGCCCAACGGTAGCCGGCCCTACTAGCGTGTGCAGGCGTGACCGCTCCCGACCCGCTCGCCCCGCTCGCCGACCTGCCCGGCGTGGCCAAGGAGGGTGACGAGGCGCGCGAGGCGCTCGGCCGTGCGCACCGGCACCGCTACAACCTGCGGGGCTGGCCCGCCACCGCCGCCGAGGCCGCCGTGCGGGCGGCGCGGGCGTCG
>NZ_JBYVYK010000095.1:0-6490 GCF_058148405.1 Mycobacterium sp. DHQP2018-32-09
ACCACTCACGGGTCAAACGGTTGCGGTCCAAGGGAAACACGCCGTTGAGGAACGTATCCCACTGCTGAATGGTGAGCGTGCGGTCCTTGCCGTCAACGAGGCTCAACTCGTTGTCCAGGCCCGCGTGCGAGGTGCCCGTGCTCGCGAACAACGCCGCGATGGCCGCGACGAGCGCGACCAGCACCCGACTGATTGCCTTCATCTTCTCCCTAGTCTTGTCGCGGTGTCCCCGTGGGCCACCGAGCCGATCGTGTTGCTCCGACCGAACACCCACCCCGTCGCGCGAGTCGGTGGAGTGACCATAGCGATGCCGAGTCACTGAGACAACGCTGAGAACACGCCGGATCGAATTGCCACGTTTGACCCGTCTGGATTAGCCAGATCGCCCGATCACGCCCGTGAACAGGCCAGGTAGCACACTGGGCGATTGCCCAAACGTTAAGATTTCATGTGTGACGCACCGCGCTCGTGTGATTCGGATGTGACGAATGCCACATCCTGGACGGGATGACATCCCGGTCGCACACCGGAACGGCACCGCCCGCCCGGCGCGTCCCGAGCGCCTAGACTCTGCCGCGTGTCCCCCGCCCAGAGCCTCGCCCACTGGGGCGCCTTCACGGCGGACGTCGCCGACGGCGACATCACCGCGGTACGTCCCATCGCCGGCGACGCCGACCCTTCGCCACTGCTGGGCAACCTACCTGGGGCGGTACGTCATCGGGCGCGGGTCACCGGACCCGCGGTGCGTCGCGGCTGGCTCGAGCGGGGCCCCGGCCCCAGCACGCAGCGTGGCGCCGACGAGTTCGTCGCCGTGTCGTGGCCGGAACTGACCGAGCTGTTGGCCGCCGAGCTGCGCCGCGTCGTCGACGCGCACGGCAACGAGGCGATCTACGGCGGGTCCTACGGCTGGGCCAGCGCCGGCCGGTTCCATCACGCGCAAAGCCAGGTGCACCGCTTCCTCAAGATGCTCGGCGGCTACACGTCGTCGCGGCACTCGTACAGTCTGGGCGCCACCGGCGTCATCATGCCGCGCGTCGTCGGCACCCACGACGACCTCTTCAAGCGATCCACGCAGTGGGACGTCATCGCCGAGCACACCGATGTGATGGTGTGTTTCGGCGGCGTCGGGATGAAGAACACCGGCACCAACCACGGCGGCACCACCGCCCACCCCATGCGCGCCGCGCTGGATCGGTTCCGCGCCCGCGGCGGCCGCGTGGTGTCGGTGTCGCCGCTGCGCGACGACGTCGACGGCGACGCCGAATGGTGGGCGCCGGTACCCGGCACCGACGTCGCCATCATGCTCGCGCTGGGCCACGTGCTGGCCACCGAGGGCCTGGCGGACCGGGACTTCCTGGACCGCTACTGCACGGGATACCCGGAGTTCGAGCGCTATCTGCTCGGGAGCGCCGACGGCGTGGCCAAGTCCCCGGAATGGGCGGCGGCGCTGTGCGGGCTGCCCGCCGAGCAGCTGCGCACCCTCGCCCGCCGGATGGCCGCCGGCCGCACCCTGGTCACGGTGAGCTGGTCGCTGCAGCGCGTTCGCCATGGTGAACAGGCCCCGTGGATGGGGCTCGTCCTGGCGGCCATGCTGGGCCAGATCGGCCTTCCCGGAGGCGGTTTCGGCCACGGCTACGGCTCCATGAACGAGCCCGGGCTGGCCCCGCTGCGCTGCCGGCTGCCCGTGCTCCCCCAAGGCGCCAACCCGGTGACGACGTTCATCCCGGTCGCCGCCGTCAGCGACATGCTGTTGCATCCCGGACGGCGCTACGACTTCAACGGCGAGACGCTCACCTTCCCCGACATCCGACTGGTGTACTGGGCCGGCGGCAACCCGTTCCACCACCATCAGGACATCGCCCGGCTGCGGCGCGCACTGGGCCGGCCCGACACCGTCGTGGTGCACGAGCCCTACTGGACCGCGATGGCCAAGCATGCCGACGTCGTGGTGCCCTCGACCACGGCCTACGAGCGCGACGACTACTCGGGGTCGCGCAACGATCCGATGCTGGTCGCCATGCCCGCGTTGGTGGCGCCGTACGCCGACAGCCAGGACGACTACACGACGTTCTCGATGCTGGCGCACCGCCTCGGGTTCGGTGAACGATTCACCGAGGGCCGCACCGCGCGGCAGTGGCTGGCGCACATGTACGACACGTGGTCGGCGGGGCTGGACTTCGCGGTGCCGACCTTCGAGGACTTCTGGCACGCCGGTGCGCTGCGATTGCCGACCGACGAGGGGCTGACGTTGCTGGCCGACTTCCGCGCCGATCCGGTGGGACACCGCCTGGCGACCCCGAGCGGCCGCATCGAGATCTTCTCGGCGACCATCGCCGGGTTCGGGTACGCCGACTGTGCGGGCCACCCCACCTGGTACGAACCCGAGGAATGGCTGGGCGGCGTGCGGGCGGGCGCCCATCCCCTGCACCTGCTGGCCAACCAGCCGGCCAGTCGCCTGCACGGTCAGCTCGACGGCGGCGCGACCAGTCAGCAATCGAAGGTGCAAGGGCGCGAACCGATTCGGATGCATCCCACCGACGCCGCCGACCGCGGAATCGCCGCGGGCGACGTCGTCCGCGTGTACAACGACCGCGGCGCCTGCCTGGCGGGCGCCGTGCTCGACGACGGCGTCCGGACCGGCGTGGTGCAGTTGTCCACCGGCGCCTGGTACGACCCGGAGGATCCCGCCGATCCCGACGCGATGTGCGTGCACGGCAACCCGAACGTGCTGACCGCCGACGTGGGCACGTCGTCGCTGGCGCGCGGGTGCACCGGCGCGCACGTGCTGGTGCAGGTCGAGCGCTACGCGGGTCCGCTGCCGCCGGTGCGGGCGCACCAACCGCCGGCGATCGGCACCCGCTAGAACGTCGCGAACTCCCGCAGGTTGGCCGCGAGGCTCGACGGGACGCGCGCCTTGATCCGGGTGCCCTGCGGGGTGTGCTCGGTGGCGTCGACGCGGCCGCCGGCGTGCAGCCGCGCCACCAGGTCACCGCGCTCGTACGGGATCGTGACGTCCACCGTCTGATCGGTGGCGACCACCAGCTCGCTCATCCGTCGCCGCAGCTGTTCCAGCCCGTCGCCCGTACGGGCCGAGACGAACACCGCATCGGGTAGGGCGTTGCGCAGCTGCGCCAGCGTCAGCCCGGTGGCGGCATCGGTCTTGTTGATCACCAACAGTTCCGGCGGGGGCGCGATGCCGTACTCCTCGACGACCTCGTTGACCACGGTGCGGACGGCGTTGATCTGCGCCAGCGGGTTCGCGTCGGATCCGTCGACCACGTGCACCAGCAGGTCGGCGGCCACCACCTCTTCCAGTGTCGAGCGGAACGCCTCGACCAACTGCGTGGGCAGGTGGCGCACGAAGCCCACGGTGTCGGTGAGCACGAACGGCCTGCCGTCGTCGAATCGCCCTCGACGCGTCGTGGGTTCCAGCGTGGCGAACAGCGCGTTCTCCACCAGGACGCCGGCTCCGGTCAGGGCGTTGAGCAGGCTGGACTTGCCGGCATTGGTGTAGCCGACGATGGCGACCGACGGCACCTCGCTGCGGCGGCGGCCGCCGCGCTGGGTGTCGCGGATCTTCTTCATGTCCTTGATGTCGCGACGCAGCTTGGCCATCCGCTCGCGGATGCGACGCCTGTCGGTCTCGATCTTGGTCTCGCCGGGACCGCGGGTGCCGACGCCGCCGCCGGCACCACCGGCCCGACCACCGGCCTGCCGGGACATGGACTCACCCCAGCCGCGCAGTCGGGGCAGCATGTACTCCATCTGGGCGTAGGACACCTGCGCCTTGCCCTCGCGGCTGGTGGCGTGCTGGGCGAAGATGTCGAGGATCAGCGCGGTGCGGTCGATGACCTTGACCTTGACGATCTTCTCGAGCGCGACGAGCTGGGCGGGGCTCAGCTCGCCGTCGCAGATGACGGTGTCGGCGCCGGTGGCCTCGACCACCTCGCGCAGCTCGGCGGCCTTGCCGGAGCCGATGTAGGTGGAGGTGTCCGGCTTGTCGCGTCGCTGGATGAGGCCCTCGAGGACCTGCGATCCGGCGGTCTCGGCCAGGGCGGCGAGTTCGGCGAGGCTGGCGTCGGCGTCGGCCGCGCTGCCCTCGGTCCAGACGCCGACCAGCACGACGCGTTCGAGGCGCAGCTGGCGGTACTCGACCTCGGTGACGTCGGCCAGTTCGGTGGACAGCCCGGCGACGCGGCGCAGCGCGGTCCGGTCCTCGAGGGCGAGTTCACCGGTACTGGGCGTGGGCCCGGCGCCGGAGGCGGGGCGGAAGAAGTCGTCGGAAGGTTTCATGGGCGACCGTAGCGTCGCACGGAGATCACTGTTCATGCACCTCGTTTAACGATGGTGGGTTCCCCACCATTCCTCGGAGAGTTCGCCGCGGGCCAGCAACACGGACGGGCCGCGCAGGAAACTGGTCGCGTCGGTGACGGTCACGGTCACCTCGCCGCCAGGCACGCGGACGCGCAGCGTTCCGGTCGACGCCCCGTCGCCACGCAGCGCGGCCACCGCCGCGGCCACGGTTCCCGTTCCGCAGGAACGGGTTTCGCCCACCCCACGCTCGTGCACCCGCATCGTCACCGCGTCGCCGACCGGCGCGGTGAGCACCTCGACGTTGACGCCGTCGGGGAACTGGGCGGCGTCGAACGACACCGGGGCGGCGACGTCCAGCGCGGCCAGGTCGGCCTCGGTCAGCTCCGGGTCCACGCAGGCCAGGTGCGGGTTGCCCACGTCGACGCCGACGCCGGTGAAGCGGCGCCCGCCGACGACGGCGACCCCGGAGCCGGTGACCTCGGCCTTGCCCATGTCGACGGTGACGTCGGCGCTCAGGGCGTCGGCGGCGTGCACGACGACGGGCCGCGGTCCGGCCAGTGAACCGACGACGAACTCGTCGCGCGTCTCGAGTCCACTGGCCCGCAGGTAGTGCGTGAAGACGCGGACGCCGTTGCCGCACATCTGGGCCGTCGACCCGTCGGCGTTGCGGTAGTCCATGTACCAGTCGGCGGCCGAGACGCCTTCGGGGAGCCGATCGAACACGCCGGCGGCGAGCGCGGCGCCCGCCGTGGTGACGCGCAGGACGCCGTCGGCGCCCAGCCCGCGACGCCGGTCGCACAGCGCGGCGACCGCCGACGGAGACAGGTCGATGCGCGCATCGACGTCGGGGAGCACGACGAAGTCGTTCTGCGTCCCGTGTCCCTTGGCGAACTTCACCTGCTCAGGATACGTGCCAGGCCCGCCGCACCGCCTCGACGTCGACGTCGCCGGTACCGTCCACCCACAGCACGCGGTGGTCGCGCCGGAACCAGGACCGCTGACGCCGGACGTAGCGCCGCGTCCCGACGAAGGTGCGCTCGGCGGCGGCGGCCAGGTCGGCCTGCGACCCGCCGGCGTCGAGAGCCTCGAGCACCTGCGCGTAGCCGAGGGCGCGGGAGGCGGTGACGCCGCGGCGCAGACCCACCTCGCACAGCGCCCGCACCTCGTCCACCAGTCCCGCCTCGAACATCCGGTCGGTGCGGCGGGCCAGGCGCTCGTCGAGCACCGGGGTGTCGACGTCGACGCCGACGATCAACGTGTCCCAGCGCGGCGTCCCGATCACCGGCGCGCTGGCGGCGAACGGCTCGCCGGTGAGTTCGACGACCTCCAGCGCCCGCACGATCCGGCGCCCGTCGGTGGGCAGGATCGAGGCGGCGGCGTCGGCGTCGACGCGGGCCAGCTCCGTGTGCAGCGCCGCCGCGCCGACGGCGGCGAGGCGCCGTTCGTAGCGGGCGCGCACGTCGGGATCGGTGGCGGGGAACGTCCACTCGTCGAGCAGCGACTGGACGTAGAGCATGGAGCCGCCGACGATGATCGGTACCCGGCCGCGGGCGGCGATGGCCTCGACGTCGCGGGCGGCCGCCTCCTGATACCGCGCGACGCTCGCGGTCTCGGTGACCTCCAGGGCGTCGAGCTGGTGGTGCGGGACGCCGCGCCGTTCGGTCACCGCGAGCTTGGCGGTGCCGATGTCCATGCCGCGGTAGAGCTGCATGGCGTCGGCGTTGACGATCTCACCGCCGAGCCGCTCTGCCAGCTCCAGCGCCAACGCCGACTTGCCCGCTCCCGTGGGCCCCACCACCGCGATCGGCCGCGTCACGGCCCCGGTTCCCCGGCCGGGGGCACCGGCACCGCCACGCCCACGAAGTAGCCGACGCCGTAGGGCTGCCCGCGGTACAGCTCGGTCATGGCGTGCGGCGCGGTGCCGAGCAGCCCGGCCAGCGCCTGGTAGCCGACGCGCCCGGTGACGGCCGGAGAGACCCGGGCCAGCGCCGCGGCGTCGGCGGCGGCCAGGGCGTCGTCGAGGTCCTGCTGGGCGGCCGCCGATTCGGGCCGGTACCCGCCGGGCGCCGACGGCGTGAGCGTGGTGTGGCCGTCGGCGACGATCAGTACGCCGACGTCGTCGCGCGTGGCGTCCAGGTCGGCGCGCAGGGTGGCGCCCGCGGCGACCGCAGCGGCG
>NZ_JBYVYK010000096.1:0-6086 GCF_058148405.1 Mycobacterium sp. DHQP2018-32-09
GGACGGTCCCCGTCGCGGGCTGTGCGGCCGGCGGGGAGCCGCCGGCCGGTTGGCCCGCCGCGGGTGCGGGGCCCGTCGCCGTGACACCGGCACCGGGGCCGAAGATCTCGTCGAGCGCGTCGCGCACCGTGGGGCCGTAGCCGACCTTGTCGTTGTACATCATCGCCACGCGGATGAGGCGCGGGTACGACGACGCGGCGTCGCTGGTGCCCGGCGAGGCGTAGATGGGCGCCACGTACAGCAGCCCGCCGTCGCTCACCGGCAGCGTGAGCAGGTTGCCCCACCGGATGCGGTTCTGGTTGTCGCGGCCGATGACGCCGAGGTCCTGGCTGACCGCCGTGTCGGTGCTGATCGCGTTGAACGCCAGCTTGGGACCGTTGACCTGACCGGGGATGGTGAGCACCGTGATCTTGCCGTAGGTGGCCGGGTCGGAGCTGGCGCTGATGTAGGCCGCCAGGAAGTCACGCCGGAACCGGTTCATCGCGCTGGTCAACTGGAACGACGACGAATTGTCGTTCTGCGCAATGTCCTTGGCGACGATGTAGTAGGGCGGCTGATAGCTGCTGGCCGTGGGGTTCGGATCCAGCGGCACGTCCCAGAAGTCCGAGGTCGAGAAGAAGGTGATCGGGTCCTCGACGTGGTACTTGGCCAGCAGCGCGCGCTGCACCTTGAACATGTCCTCGGGGTAGCGCAGGTGCTGCTGCAGTTCCGGGGTGATGTCCGCCTTCGGCTTCACCGTGCCCGGGAACACCTTCATCCACGCCTTGAGCACCGGATCGTTCTCGTCCTGCGCGTACAGCGTGACGGTGCCGTCGTACGCGTCGACGGTGGCCTTGACCGAGTTGCGGATGTAGGACACCTGCTTGTCGGGTGCGAGGCGGTTCAACGCCACCTCGTTGGAGTCGGCCGTCGCCGACGACAGCGACGTCAGCTCCGAGTACGGGTAGTTGTCCAGCGTGGTGTAGCCGTCGATGATCCACACGATGCGCTTGTTCACGATCGCGGGATACACGCCGTTGTCGGTGGTGAGCCACGGCGCCACCGCCTGCACGCGGGCCGCGGGGTCGCGGTTGAACAGGATCTTGCTGTTGTCGCCGATGACGTTCGAGAACAGGAAGTTCCGCTCGGCGAACTTGGCGGCGAACACGCTGCGCGCCAACCAGTTGCCCACCGGGACGCCACCCGTGCCGGTGTAGGTGTAGTTCTTGGTCTCGACGTTGGTCTCGACGTCGTACTCACGGTCGTCGCCGTTCTTGCCGACGATCGCGTAGTCCTCGGCGGTGTTGGCGATCACCGGGCCGTAGTAGATGCGGGGCTGATCCAGCGGCGCGGGCCCGGGCGAGACGGTCTCGCCGTTGGCGCCGACCACGCTGGCCAGGAACTCCGGGTAACCGCCGTTCTGGTTGGGGTCGTTGGCGATGCCGCGCACCGTGTTGGCGGGCGAGGCGATGAACCCGTTGCCGTGGGTGTACACCGTGTGCCGGTTGATCCAGTCGCGCTGGTTGTCGATCAGCCGGTCGGGGTTAAGTTCGCGTGCGGCGACCACGAAGTCGCGCAGGTTCCCGTCGGGCCCGTTGTACCGGTCGATGGCCAGCTGGTCCGGGAAGAAGTAGAAGTTCTTGCCCTGCTGGAACTGCGTGAACGCCGGGCTGACGATCGTGGGATCCAGCACGCGGATGTTCGACGTCGTGGCGCGGTCGGAGGCCACCTGCTGCGCGTTGACCGCGGCGTTGCCGCTGTAGTCGCGGTAGGTCACCGTGTCCGGGGTGAGCCCGTAGGCCTGCCGCGTCGCGGCGATGCTGCGGCTGATGTACTCGGATTCCTTCTGCGCCGCATTGGGCTTGACGCTGAACTGCTCGACGATCATCGGCCAGCCCGCGCCGATGACGAGCGACGACAGCAGCAGCAGCACGACGCCGATGGCCGGGATGCGCAGGTCCCGCAGGAAGATCGCCGAGAACACCGCCACCGCACAGATGACGGCGATGGCCAGCATGATGAGCTTGGCGGGCAGCACGGCGTTGATGTCGGTGTAACCCGCACCGGTGAACGGCTTTCCGCCGCGGGTGTGGCTGAGCAGCTCGTAGCGGTCCAGCCAGTAGGCGAACGCCTTGAGCAGGATCAGGGTGCCGCCCAGCGAGATCAGTTGGATGCGTGCCGACTTGCTCACCGCGCCGGCACGGCCGGCCAGCCGGATGCCGCCGAACAAGTAGTGCCCCAGCAGGTTCGCGATGAACGCCAGGAACACCGCGACGAACAGGTAGCTCAGCACCAGCCGGTAGAACGGCAGGTCGAACGCGTAGAAGCCGAGGTCGAGGCCGAACTGCGGATCCGTGACGCCGAAGGAGTCACCGTTGAGGAACAGCTGCACGCGCACCCAGTAGGTCTGCGCCACGATGCCGGCGAGGATGCCGACGAACGCCGGGATGCCGACGGTGAACAGCCGCATGCGCGCCATCACCGCGGTGCGGTAGCGCGCGACCGGATCGTTGGGCCCCGCGGCGGGGACGAACACCGGGCGCGTGCGGTAGGCCAGCGTCAACGCCGCCCACATCACCACGCCGATCAACAGCGCGGCCACCAGGAACACCACGGCGCGGGTGACCAGCACCGTGGTGAACACCGAGCGGTAACCCAGTTCGCCGAACCACAGCCAGTTGACGTAGGTGTCGACGAGGCGCGGCCCCAGCAACAGCAACAGGACGACCACCAGGGCGATGGCGACCAGGATCCGGTTCCGTCGCGTCAGCTTCGGCATTCGTGCCGTCGGGCGCATCCCCACTGGTTCCACTCCACTCTTGGTGACCGTTCGACATGGCCCCGCGGACGGATCACGCCCGCGCGGCGTGTCACAACTCTACGTGTCGGGTGGTTGAGGAGTTTCTCAGCATCGCGACGCACGCGACGTCAGCAGCCCGGCGCCTGACCTCCGGCGACGTAGGTCTTGAGCGACTCCACGGTCTGCGACAGCGTGTCGGCCTTGATGAGGGTCAGGCCGTCGTCGTCGGCGGTCTTGGCCTCCGCGCAGTTGTCCGCGGGCACCAGGAACACCGTCGCGCCGGCCTCCTGAGCCGCCGTCATCTTGTGGGTGATGCCGCCGATGGGACCGACCTTGCCGTCGTCGGAGATGGTGCCGGTGCCCGCGACGAACTTCCCGCCGTTGAGGTCGCCGGTGGTGAGCTTGTCGACCACGGCCAGGCTGAACATCAGACCGGCCGACGGGCCGCCGATGTTCGCCAGGTTGAAGTCGATGGTGAAGTCGGCCCACGGCGCGTTCTGCACGCTGACGCCCAGGAACCCGTAGTCGCGGTCCGGGTTGTCCCCCAGCGTGATGGTCGTCGTCCCCAGCTCCCCGCCCTTGCGGCGGTAGTCGATGGTGATCTGCTGACCGGGCTTGGTGGCCTTGAGCAGCGACGTGAACTCCTCGACGTTGGCGACGGGCTTGTCGTTCACCATGTCGATCGCATCGCCGTCGCGCAGCTTGCCCGCCGACGGGCCCGGGTCGCTGACCGACGCCACCGTGACGGCCTGCGGGTACTTCAGATACGACAGCGCGGCGTACTCCGCGTTGTCCTCGGAACTCTTGAAGTCGGCGGTGTTGGCCTCGTCGATCTCGTCGCGCGACTTGTCCGGCGGGTACACCAGCGCGCGGGGCACCAGCTGGTCACGCCCGGACATCCACAGCGCGAGCGCCTGCCCCAGCGTGATCCCGTCGCTCTGGCTGACCGTCGTCATGTTGAGGTGCCCCGTCGTCGGGTGCACGTCGGCACCCTCGATGTCGACGACCTGCTTGCCGTCGACCTCGCCGAGCGTGTTGAACGTGGGGCCCGGCCCCAACGCCACGAAGGGGACCGTGACCGCCGACAGCAGCACGCCGAACGCCACGATGGGCACCAGCGCCACCAGCAGGGTCAGAATCCGCCTGTTCACACCGCCAATCACGCCGACCACAGTAAGGCTCTGCGCAACCGATCCCCCGGTCACCGGGTTCGCCGCACCGTCGGTTCACTCTCGGCGTGACCCGCGCGGCCACGCCGCGGCACGCCGGTGGGTACGGTTGAAGCATGGCTGACCTGCCCTTCGGCTTCTCCGCCGGCGATCCCGGAGACGACCCCGACAAATCCAAGAAAGACCCGTCCGGTCCCCAGGACCCGTTCGGGTTCGGTGGCGCGGGCGGGTTCAACCCCGCCGATCTCGGCCAGATCTTCACCAAGCTCGGCGAGATGTTCAGCGGCGCCGGCGGTGCGATGGCCGGCGGCGCGCAGTCCGGCCCGGTGAACTACGACCTGGCGCGTCAGCTGGCGTCCAGCTCGATCGGGTTCGTCAAGCCCATCCCGGAACAGACCACCACGGCCATCGCCGACGCGGTCCGGCTGGCCGAGACCTGGCTCGACGGCGTGACGCCGCTGCCCGCGGGCACCACCCGCGCCGTCGCCTGGACACCCACCGACTGGGTGGACCACACCATCGACACCTGGAAGCGGTTGTGCGACCCGGTGGCCCGGCAGATGTCCGACGTGTGGGCATCCACGCTGCCCGAGGAGGCCAAGGCCATGGCGGGCCCGCTGATGGCGATGATGTCGCAGATGGGCGGCATGGCGTTCGGGTCGCAGCTGGGCCAGGCGCTGGGCACGCTGTCCAAGGAGGTGCTGACGTCCACCGACATCGGCCTGCCGTTGGGCCCCAAGGGCGTCGCCGCGCTCATGCCGGACGCCATCGAGGCCCTCGGGGAGGGTCTCGAACAGCCCCGCAGTGAACTCGTCACCTTCCTGGCCGCCAGGGAGGCCGCCCACCACCGGCTGTTCTCGCACGTGCCGTGGCTGTCGAGCCAGCTGCTCAACGCCGTCGAGGCGTTCGCCAAGGGCATGAAGGTCGACTCCAGCGGCATCGAGGAGTTGGCCCGCGGCATCGACCCGGCCGCGCTGGCCGATCCCTCCAAGCTCGAAGAGCTGCTCAGCCAGGGCATGTTCGAACCCAAGGCCACCCCCGAGCAGACGGCGGCCCTCGAGCGGCTCGAGACGCTGCTGGCGCTCATCGAGGGCTGGGTGCAGACGGTCGTCACCGCCGCCCTCGGCGACCGCATCCCCGGCACCACCGCGCTGTCGGAGACCTTGCGCCGCCGTCGCGCCACCGGCGGCCCCGCCGAGCAGACGTTCGCGACGCTCGTCGGCCTCGAACTGCGGCCCCGCAAGCTGCGCGAGGCCGCGACGCTGTGGGAGCGGCTCACCGACGCCGTCGGCGCCGACGCCCGCGACGCCGTGTGGCAGCACCCGGACCTGCTGCCGGTGGCCGCCGACCTCGACGAGCCCGCCGCGTTCATCGACCGCGTCATCGCCGGTGACACCAGCGGCGGCGACGACGCCTTCGAACAGGCCATCGCCGACCTCACCAAGGACGTCGGGACCGCCGACGACGGCGACCAGCCGGGCGGGGACGCCGCGCCCAAGAGCTGACGTCGGGCCCCCCGCGGCCATGGTTGAGTCGAAGGCGTGGTGAAGTACGCCCTCGATGCCGCGATGCCGGTGCTGATGCGGCCCGACGACACCGTCCAGGTGGGCTGGGACCCGCGCCGCGCCGTCGTGGTGCGCCCGCCGACCGGCCTGTCGGCGACGGCGCTGGCCGACGTGCTGGAGACGCTGCGCGTGCCCATGACGCCCGCCGACGTCGCGGCGCTGGCGTGCAACCGCGGCGCCCACCGACCCGACGAGGTGCACGAACTGGTCGCCGCGCTGACCCGCGCCGGGGTCGTCGCCGCCGTCACCACGCCCCTGCGGACCGCCGCGGTGCGCGTGCACGGGCGCGGACCGCTCTCGGACCTGCTGGCCTCGGCACTGCGCTGCTCGGGCACGCGGGTCAAACGCACCAGCCTCAACCACGCGGGCATCGGCGCCACCCGCACCGACCTGGTAGTGCTGACCGACTTCCTGGCCACCGACCCGCAGGTCCGCCGGGACCTGCACGACGCCGGCGTCGCGCACCTGCCGGTGCGACTGCGCGACGGCGCCGGGCTGGTCGGGCCGCTGGTCGTACCCGGCCGCACCAGCTGCCTCCAGTGCGCCGACCTGCACCGCGCCGACCGCGACGCC
>NZ_JBYVYK010000097.1:0-5963 GCF_058148405.1 Mycobacterium sp. DHQP2018-32-09
GTCCCGCCTGCGGCGGCCACTCCGGCGCCGGGTCAGGGCCGCGCGCCCGAGGTGCCGACGCCGGCCGCGGTGCCGCCGGGGGCCCCGGTGCAGTTGTCGCCGGCCAAGTCCGCCGCGCTCGACGAGGTGAACCAGGCGCTGGACGGCATGCGGCAGGCGCAGCAGGGCGGCAACTTCGCCGACTTCGGCGCGGCACTGCAGCGTCTCGACGACGCGATGAACCGATACCGCGAGGCTCGCTAGGCGTTCTCGCCTACGCTCGTCGCCGTGCACTATCGGTTGCTCGGGCCGCTGCAGGTGCTGCGTGCCGACGGCACGGTCGTCGACATCGGGCCGCCGAAGCAGCGGGCCGTGCTCGCGGTCCTGCTGTTGGCGCACGGGCGGGTGGTGTCGGTCGACGGGTTGATCGACGCCGTGTGGGGGGACGAGGCGCCCGGTAGCGCGACGGCGAGCCTGCACGCCTACGTGTCGAATCTGCGGCGGGCCCTGCGCGGTGGCGCGTCGGCGGAGGTGCCGTCGCCCATCGTGCGGCAGGCGCCGGGTTACTACCTCGACGTGTCGGGTGACGAGGTCGACCTCGTGGCGTTCGAGGCGCTGTGCGCGCGCAGCGCGGAAGCGGTCGACGCGGGCCGGTGGGACGCCGCGCTCGAGGCGGCCGACGCGGCGCGGGCGTCGATACGCGGCCCGCTGCTGGCCGATCTGCGCGACGAGCGCTGGGTGGCCGAGGCGGCGGCGCGGGTCGACGAGTTGCGCCGGGAATGCGCCGACAGCCGGATCGCGGCCCTACTGGCACTGGGGCGGGTGCCTGCGGCGCTGGCCGAGGCGGCGGCGTTGGCCGCGGCGGATCCGTTGTCGGATCGGGCGTGCTGGTTGCACGCGTTGGCGCTGTACCGCTGCGGGCGCACGTCGGAGGCGCTGGAGGCCTACACGCGGCATGCCCGCACCCTCGACGACGAGCTGGGCCTGCAGCCGGGGGCGGAACTGCGCGAGTTGCAGACCGCGATGCTGCGGCAGGCGCCGGAGTTGGCGGCGTGGCCGCGGTCGCCGGAGTGGACCGGCGCGGTACGGGTCACGGCGACGCCTGCGGCGCGGGTGGAACCCACGCCCGCACCGGCGCGGGCGACGTTGATCGGCCGCGCGCGCGAGACCGGCGTGCTCGCCGACGTGCTGGGCGATGCGGGGGTGCCCGCGACGCGGTGGCTGGTGCTGTCGGGGCCGCCCGGCATCGGCAAGACGCGTCTGGCCGAGGAAGCCGTGGCCATGGTGGGGGCGACGGGCGGGCGCGCGGTGTGGGTGAGTTGTCCCGACGAGCGTGCGACGCCGCCGTGGTGGCCCATGCGGCAGCTGGTGCGCGCGCTGGGTGCCGATGCCGACGAGGTGCTGCAGGTGCCGGCCCACGCCGACGCGGACATCGCGAGGTTCGAGGTCTACGAACGGGTGCAGCGGCTGATCGAGGCCGCGCCCGGCCTTCGCGCGATCGTCGTCGACGACGTGCAGTGGGCGGATTCGGCATCGGTGGGTGCGCTGGCGTACGTCGCGGGCGCACTGCGCGACCGTCCGGTGGCGTTCGTGCTCACCCTGCGCGACGGCGAGCGGTCGGCGGAGTTGGCGCGGTTGCTCGGCACCGTGGCCCGCGGGGCGCGCAACCGGCACGTGGAGGTGTCGGCGCTGTCGTCGGAGGAGGTCGCGGCGCTGGCGACCCAGGTGGCCGACGAGGTGGTCACCGCCGCCGAGGCCGCGACGCTGGCCGAGCGCACCGGCGGCAACCCGTTCTTCGTGTGCGAGTACGCGCGGCTGCCACGCGACGAGCGGGCGGGCGCCGAGATCCCGCTGGCGGTGAAGTCGGTGCTCGATCGCCGCTTCGCCGCACTGGATCCCGCTGTGCTGCAGACGCTTCGCACGGCGGCGGTGATCGGCGACGTGGTCGACGTGCCGGTGTTGGCGGCGACGACGCGGCTCGACGTCGACACGCTCGCCGACCATCTGGACGAGGCGGCCGACGAGCGCATCGTGGTGTCGTCGCACACCGGGGCCGGTTACGCGTTCGCGCACGGGCTGTTGCGGGAACGGTTGGCCGCGAGCATGCCCGCGTTGCGGCGACAACGGGTGCACGCCACGGTCGCCGAGGTGCTCGCCGACAGTGCGGCCGCCGATGCCGTGACGCGCCGGGCACAGCATCTGCTGGCCGCGCAGCCGCTGGTAGAACCCGACGTCGTGGTGCGGGCGTGCCGCCGGGCGGCCGAGGAGGCCGCGCAGCGGTGGAGTTCGGACATCGCCGCCAAGTGGTGGCAGGCCGCCCTCGACGCATACGACCGGCTGCCGGCCGCGGCGCGCGACGACGCCGAGCGCGACGCGTTGACCGTGGCCATGCTGGAGGCGTATTCGCGGGCGGGTCGGGGCCGGTTGGTGTTGGCCACGGTGCAGCGCTATCTCGCCGAGGCGGTGCGCGCCGAACGGACGGCGACGGCAGGCCGCGTGGCGAGCGCGCTGCTGCGGGCCAGCGGCGGGTGGCCGTGGCTGGCGCCGGGGGAGGATCCCGGCGAGCTGCTGCGCCTCTTGGAGCGCTCGGCGGCCATCGCGGAGCGCGATGCCGGGGCGGGGGCGCGCGTGCTGGCCGCGTTGGCGGTGGGGCACTGCTACAACCCGGACCCGCGGGTGCCCGCCGGACACCTCGACGCGGCGGAGGAATTGGCGGCCCGCACCGGCGACGTGGACGTGCTCGCCGACGTGCTGATGGGCCGGCTCATCACGTACTCGGGCGTCGCGCCGCGCAGCGCCGAGTCGCTGGCGTGGGCCGAGCGGCTGGAGCGGCTGGGCCACGCCCGGGGTGACGAGGACCGGGTGATCGCGAACTCGGTGTGCACCATGGCCGCGTTGGCGCTGGCAGACGTGGCGGCCACGCAGCGGTGCCTGGCGGTGGCGATGGAGGGCAGTGAGCGATTCCGGTTGCCGGTGCTGCGGGCACAGCTGCGGTGGATGGAGGCGGTGCTCGCGGTGTGGCGGGGCGACTTCGCGGAGGCGTGGCGGCAGCACGGAATCGCGGCGGCCGTGCACGAGCAGACCGAGTTGTACGGTGCGGGAAGCGGTTTGATGGCGCAGGTGTCGCTACTGCGGGAAACCGGCGGGGAGATCGATCCGCAGTGGCTGGGCATGGTGGCGACGGCCGATACCGGCGGTGAGGCCATGGTGAACCTGGTGACCTCGGCGGTGCTGACGGTGTCGGGAACTCCGGACGTGCCCACGGCGCAGCGATTGCTCGAGGCGTGGCTGGGCACGCGGTCGCTGCCGCACGTGTGGACCACGCTGGGGCATCAGACGCTGTTGGCCCATCTCGCGGCCGACTGCGAGCTGGCCGAGTTCGCCGATCCGCTGCTGACGGCGCTGGCCCCGTTCGTGGACTACGTCGCGGTGGTGGGTCAGATCGGCGTGGTGGGGCCGGTGGCGTTGGCGACGGCGCGCTTGCGGGCGCTGCGCGGTGATCGCGACGGGGCGCGGGCCGACCTGGCGGTGGCGGTCGGCATCGCGACGCGCACGGGCGGGGCCCCGACGCTGGTGCGGTGTGCGCTGCTGTCGGCACAGTTGTGCGACGACGCGGCCGCAGCGGTGGCGGCGGCCCGGGCGGTGGCCGAGGACGCCGAACGGCTGGGAATGGCGGGTGTGGCGGCGACGGCGCGGCGCCTCGTCGGCGCGGCCTGAGAGGTCCTTGGAGCGCGCGCCAAGGAACCGCCAAGCGGTGTCGGTGATCCTTCTCGGCGACGAAAGGATCCACGAGCACATGTCCATGAACGACGTGATCGACGAGGCGTTGCACCGCAGTCTGTCCGGGTTGCGGCAGGCGGTGGCCGCACCGGTGGGCTTCCCGGGTGACGAGGTGTATCTGCAGGCGATGCCGTGGAACCTGGCGGTCCCGGTGCGGCCGGCCGCGGTGGTGGCGGCGACGACGGCCGACGACGTGGTCGCGGTGCTAAGTTTCGCAGCGGCGCGGGACTTTCGGGTGGCGGTGCAGGCCACGGGGCATGGCGCCGTGGCCGTCGCCGAGGACACGATCCTGGTGGTCACTCGCGGCATCACCGGGTGCGTCGTCGACGTGGTGGAGCGCACGGCGCGGGTGGGCGCGGGGGTGCGGTGGCAGCAGGTGCTCGATGCGGCGGCGCCGCACGGTTTGGCACCGCTGTGTGGGTCGGCGCCAGGTGTCGGCGTGGTCGGCTTCCTGACCGGTGGGGGCATCGGTCCGTTGGTGCGCACGGTCGGGTTGTCGTCGGACTACGTGCGGGGTTTCGAGCTGGTGACCGGCTCGGGGGAGGTGCTGTGGGTGACGCCCGAGGAGCACGCCGAGTTGTTTTGGGGGTTGCGCGGCGGCAAGTCGATGCTGGGGGTGGTGACCGCAGTGGAGTTCGAGCTGTTGCCGATCTCGGAGTTCTACGGCGGGGCACTGTATTTCGACACCGCCGACGTGGCGAGGGTGGTGCGGGCCTGGCAACGGTGGAGTGCCGGGCTACCCGAGACGGTGAACACCTCACTTGCGGTGCAACAGCTTCCGCCGCTGCCGGGGATTCCGGAGCCGTTGGCCGGCCGGATGACGGTGGCGGTGCGCTACACGGCGGTGGGGGACCTGGCCGAGGCGCAGCGGCTGCTGGCCCCGATGCGGGAGGTCGCCGCGCCGGTGCTGGACGGCACGGGGGTGTACCCGTACGCGGGAATCGGCCTGGTGCATGCCGATCCGCCGGATCCGATGCCGGTGCACGAGGAGCACTGTCTGCTCCGCGAGTTACCGGCCGAGGCTGTGGAGGCGCTGCTGGCGGCGGCCGGGCCGGAGTCGGGGTCGCCGCAGGCGATCGTGGAACTGCGGCTGCTGGGCGGGGCGATGGCGCGGCCGCCGCAGCACCGCAGCGCGTTCTGCCATCGGGAGGCGATGTTCTCGGTGAACGCGATCGGGGCGCTGGTGCCGCCGGTGGCCGAGATGGTGGCCCCGCACGCCGCGGCTCTGATCGCGGCGCTGGAGCCGTGGTCGACGGGTGGTCAGCTGCCGAACTTCGCGCCGACGCGCGATCCCGGGCGGCCGCGGCGGTGTTACGACGACGACACGCTGCACTGGTTGCGGGCGCTCGCGCAGCGCCACGATCCGGCCGGATTGTTGGCCTGACCACGCGATTTGGAGCTGCGGCACCGCGTCGGTAATCTTGTGTTCACCCGACGCGGGGTGGAGCAGCTCGGTAGCTCGCTGGGCTCATAACCCAGAGGTCGCAGGTTCGAATCCTGTCCCCGCTACTAGGTAGAACGGCTCCCGGAGGCAACTCCGGGAGCCGTTTTCATTGGGTTTGTGAACGCTTTTGTGAACGTTAGCCAAGCTACTTTTTCCGCTCGTGCCAAAGGGCCTTGCACTTGTTCGCGTTCGTTCCAGCCCGTCACTTCAGGGCATCGCCCTGAGTGCTCGCGCCCCCAGCGATCGCCTGCTGTGCGTACTCATGCCGACAAGCGCGGCGGCGAGGCGCCGCAAGGGCCATCGGACGGGAAGTTTGGGGGCGATTTGGTGGTGTGTCGGCATCACCTCATGGTGGCAGCCGCTTCCCGACAGCCCACCCGCTCAGGCTGCAGAAAGACAACGCCGGGCTCATCAGTACCCGTGACAGAATGGCGGACCGGTGCTTGCTCTAACCGGCAGGGTCGATTTGTCCGTCTGCGGGCCCTTCGGAGTTGTCCGACGCATCGAGACTGGCCCCGATCACGAATGCTGCCGCCTGTTCGGCAGCTTGCCTGTCATCGTTTTTAAGTACATGGGCGTAGGTCTGGAGGAAGAACCCGACGTCCGCGTGCCCGATGCGTTCACTAACAACCTTGAACTACCCCGGGTTTTGTTCCGATCTTTATAGGAGGATCAGAATCATGCCCCGTCAGTATTCGCCGGAGTTTCGTGATCGTGCGTTGCGATTGTTGGACACCACGTTGGAGGCCTCGGAAGTATC
>NZ_JBYVYK010000098.1:0-5689 GCF_058148405.1 Mycobacterium sp. DHQP2018-32-09
TCCCGCCGCGGCACCGGTGGATCCCGCCGCCGCACCGCCGGTGGATCCGCTCGCGCCGCCGCCACCGGCCGGCCCGAACATCCCCGGCATCGGAGCGCCGATCTCGGGCTTCGGCGTGCTGGCACAGGCCGGCCAGCCCGGCGTGCCGGGCGGCCTCGGCGCACCGGCCGTCCCTGGGCTGGACGCCGGTTCGGTCCTGGGGCTCAACGCCGTGCCGTCGGCCCCGGGCGCCGGCCCCGGCACCCCGCCGAACCTGAACGTCTTCAACAACGCCTACGGCCTGCCGCAGAACGTCGTTCCCGCCGCGCCCGGGCAGGGCCAGCAGTTCGACGTGGCCCCCGGCCAGGAGAACGCCGACGTCAGCAAGCGCGAGTGGTTGGGCCGCTACATCGACCTGTACCGCGACGGACGCCTCAAGGGCGGGTTGCTGGGCCAGATGCCGCAGTCGCAGCTCGGCGAACCGCTGCCGGGCACGGCACCCGTTCCCGGGACGGTCATCTCGCCGGGACTGGTGCAGAACCTGCCGCCCGCACCCGACGACGGCACGCCACCGCCGCCGCCGGGGCTCATCCTGCCGCCACCGCCGCCGCCCGCGCCGTGACGGGTCCGGGCGCCTGCCCGGACCCGTCACACCCCAGGTCAGCCGCGGCGTGCTGGGCCCCTGCCGCCGGGGCCGACTACCGTTGGCCGAATGTCCGGTGAACTCGCCGTCCTGCAGACCGCCCGGTTCAAGGGCCGACTGGCGCCCGAGGTGGCCGCGGCGGCCTGCGGCGTGACGCGCGAGGCGGCCGAGGCGCTGCTTGCCTCGGCGTGCGCGGCGGGCCACCTGCGGGAGGACGGCAAGCTCACGCCTGCGGGCAGGGCACGGTTGACCGAGTTGCTCGCCGCGGAGCGCGCGTCACTCGCCGACGGCGCGCTGGCCGAGCACTACCGCGGGTTCGCGCCGCACAACGCCGAACTCAAGGCGATCGTCAGCGCGTGGCAACTGCGCGACGGCGCCCCCAACGACCACGCCGACGACGCCTACGACCGTGCGGTGATCGCGCGACTGGAGTGCTTGCACGGCGAGTTCGCGCCCTGGTTGGCGACCGCCACCACGCTGGCGCCGCGCCTGACCCCCTATCCCGATCGGTTCGCGGCGGCGCTGCACCGCATCCGGGCGGGCGAGTCGACCTACGTCGCGCGCCCCATCGCCGACAGCTATCACACGGTGTGGTTCGAACTGCACGAAGACCTCGTGGGCATGCTGGGCCACGACCGTTGCGTGGAGGACGCCACGTGACGGTGCTGGTGCTCGACGGCACCGTCGATCTCGACGTGGCGCTGGCGGGAGCCAAGGCGCGCAGCGTGAACCGGATGCGGGCGCTGGGCCTGGCCGTGCCCCCGGCGGTGGCCTTGGGTACCGACTCGGCCGCGGCGGTGCGGGCGCACGACGGCCGGTTGACCGCCGCGGTGTCCGAGGCGCTGCGGGAGGGCGTGCGGCGCCTGGAGGACGACACGGGATGCGGGCTCGGCGACGACGACCGTCCGCTGCTGGTGTCGGTGCGCTCCAGCGGGGCGGTCAGCATGCCCGGGATGATGGACACGGTGCTCAACGTCGGCGTGACCGACGCCGCCGCGCGTCGGCTCGGCCCGTTCGGTGCCGACGTCCGCCGCCGCTTCGACGCGCAGTTCGCCGCGGTTGCGGGCGTGCCGGCCACCTTCGACCCGTGGACCGACCTGGTGACGGCCACCGAGGCGGTGTTCGCGTCGTGGAATTCCCCGCGCGCCACGGCTTATCGCGCTCACCACGGCATCGCCGAGGCGGGCGGTTGCGCCGTGGTGCTGCAGGCGATGGTGTTCGGCAATCGCGGGCCGGACTCGGGCACCGGCGTGCTGTTCACCCGGGATCCGTTGACGGGCGCCCCCGGACCGTTCGGGGACTGGCTGCCCGGCGGGCAGGGCGAGGACGTCGTCTCCGGGCGCGTCGACCCGCTGGGGTTGGCCGCACTGGCCGCCGATCTGCCCGAGGTGCATCGCGAGTTGGTTTCGGCGGCAACGCTTCTCGAGCGCGACGCGGGTGACGCCCAGGACGTCGAGTTCACGGTGGAGGCCGGCCGGTTGTGGTTGCTGCAGACGCGGGGCGCGAAACGTACCGCGCAGGCGGCGGTCCGCATCGCCGTCGACCTGGCCGAGGAGGGCGTCATCGGGCGCGCCGACGCGGTGGCCATGGTGCCCGCCGACGTGCTGGCGCGTGCCGCCGCCCCGCACGTCGACCCCGACGCGCGGCGCGGGGCGACGGTGCTGGCATCGGGAGTGCCGGCATGTCCCGGGGTCGCGACCGGGCGGGTGGTCACGACGTGTGACGAGGCCACCGACCTCGGGGATGCGGGCGTGCCGGTGGTGCTCGCCCGACCGACGACCGACCCGGCCGACGTCACCGGGATGATGGCGGCGGTGGCGGTGGTCACCGAGATCGGGGGCACCACCAGCCATGCGGCGGTGGTCAGCCGAGAACTCGGCACGCCATGTGTGGTGGGGTGTGGAATGGGCACTCTGGACGGGTTGGCGGGCCGCGTCGTCACCGTCGACGGCGCGGGCGGCGAGGTGCTCGACGGTGTGCTCCCCGTCGCCGCGGACCGCGACCTCGGCGTGGCTGCGGCGCGGCTGCGCGCCTGGGCCAGCGGCTCGCACGGTACCGGGCAGGACCCGTCACCCAGCGGTCGTCCAGCCGACGCCCCTGTTTCAAGACTCGGGCACGCTGGCAATACTGCGGGGCGGACGCGATGACACGAACTCGAAGGGACCTCATGTCGCAGGCGGCAGAGTCAACACCGGACCAGGCGCCCGACGATCAGGGCAACGAACCGACCGAGATCACCTTCGACGAACACCTGCACCCGGCCCGGCCCCGGGCGCTGCGCTTCCGGCCGCGGGTGCGCGCCCCGTTCACCCGGCGCTCGCTGGCGCAGGACGGCCCGGCGGCCGCTGACAACCCGGCCTACGTGTCGTGGTTGCTGTCCCAGTCGATGCTGGCCGATGCCAACGAGATCAGCTCGCAGTTCTCCGGGCAGGGTTCGATGTGGCAGAACCCGTACGCCACGCCCAGCCCCCGCGGTGCGGTGGAGACGGCGTCGGTGTGGTTCACCGCGTATCCGCTGTCGCTCATCACCCGACCCGACGAATCGTTCCTGAAGGCTCTCGCCGACGAGGAGTTGTGGAAGGCGTTCGCCGAGATCGGCATCGAGGGCGTCCACACCGGTCCGGTGAAGCGCGCGGGCGGCATCTCGGGGTGGGATCAGACGCCGAGCGTCGACGGTCACTTCGACCGCATCAGCACGCAGATCGACCCCGCCTTCGGCACCGAGGAGGAGTTTCGCGCGATGTGCGGTACCGCCAACTGGTACGGCGGCACCATCATCGACGACATCGTGCCCGGGCACACCGGCAAGGGTGCGGACTTCCGGCTCGCCGAGATGAAGTACGCGGACTACCCCGGCATCTACCACATGGTGGAGATCGACCCGCGGGACTGGGACAACCTGCCCGAGGTGCCCTCGGGTGCCGATTCGGTGAACATCGACGCCGCCACCGAGGAGTGGCTGGACAAGGCCGGTTACATCATCGGACGGCTGCAGCGGGTGATCTTCTACGCCGAGGGCGTCAAGGAGACGAACTGGAGCGTCACCCGGCCGGTGCTGGGCATCGACGGTGTCGAGCGGCGCTGGGTGTACCTGCACTACTTCAAGGACGGTCAGCCGTCCATCAACTGGCTGGACCCGTCGTTCGCGGGGATGCGACTGGTGATCGGCGACGCGCTGCACTCGCTGGCCGACCTCGGCACCGGGGGGTTGCGTCTGGACGCCAACGGCTTCCTGGGCGCCGAGAAGACCGCGGCCGAGGACAGCACCGCATGGTCGGAGGGGCATCCGCTGTCGGAGGCGGCCAATCACCTCATCGCCAGCATGGTGCGCAAGATGGGCGGGTTCACCTTCCAGGAACTCAACCTCACGATCGACGACATCAGGCAGATCGGTGAGGCAGGGGCCGACCTGTCGTATGACTTCATCAACCGGCCCGCCTATCAGCACGCGCTGGCGACGGCGGACACGGAGTTCCTGCGGATGACGCTGCGGACGACGCTGGCCCTCGGCGTGGATCCGGCGTCGCTGGTGCACGCACTGCAGAACCACGACGAACTCACCTACGAGTTGGTGCACTGGTCCACCGGCCACCGCGACGACCTCTACACCTACAAGGGCGAGGAGGTCACCGGCGAGGTACTCGGCGAGACCGTCCGCACCGACCTGATCACCAAGCTGACCGGCGAAAGTGCGCCGTACAACTTGGTTTTCACCACCAACGGCATTGCCAGCACCACCGCGACGGTCATCGCGGCCGCACTTGGCATCACCGATTTGGACACCATCGGATCCGACGCCGTCCAGATCGACCGCATCCGGCGGGCGCACCTGCTGCTGGCGATGTTCAACGCGCTGCAACCCGGGGTGTTCGCGCTGTCGGGTTGGGACCTGTGCGGCATGCTGACGCTGCCGCCCGACGAGATCCCGCAGTTGCTGCGCGGCGGGGACACCCGGTGGATCCACCGGGCCGCACACGATCTGATGGGCGTGAACCCGACGGCGACGAAGTCGAGCGCGGGCATGCCCCGTGGACGCAGCCTGTACGGCTCGATCCCCGAGCAACTGGCCGACGATGCGAGCTTCCTGCGGCAGCTGCAGGCGATCCTGCGGGTGCGTTCGCATTACGGGATCGCGACCAGCAGGCAGGTCGACATCCCCGAGGTCTCGCACCGCGGCATGCTGGTGCTGGTGCACCAGCTCGACGGCGAGGGCCGCTTCCAGCTGACGGTGCTGAACTTCGCCAACGAAGAGGTCGCCGGTTCGGTGCGCTCGAAGAAGCTGCCGCCTGGGGCGACGGTGTCGGACATGTTCACCGGCAAGGCGTTCGCGACGGTCGACGACCTGTTCAGCTTCGCCGTCGAGATGCCGGCGCACCACGGGATGTCACTGCTGGTCGAGGCGCCCGCCGGCGAGGCCGAGGACGACTGAGCGGGGCGCGCCGCGCCCTCCCCGGGGTGGTTGCGACACGGTCACGGACCGGTATCCGTTCCGTTGGCAACGATCACTTCGGTCACGTGAGTCACTATCGTCACTGATGCCCGCCCGTGGGCCCCAGTCGACGACGTCACCGCGACGTCCGCCCGAAAGGTGAGACATGTCGCCGCGTCCGCGCCTCGCATCGGCCTCGACGGCCGCCGCCGCGGCGGTGGGCCACATTGCCGCCTCCGCGGCGGTGGGCCCCATTGCCGCCGCCGCGGCGGTGGGACCCATTGCCGCCGCCGCGGCGGTCGCGCTGGTGCTGCCGCTGGGGGTCTCGCTGGCCGCGGCACCGGCGGCGTCCGCCGAACCGTGCGAAGGTGCGGCGGCCGCGGCGCGCCCGCTGCCCGGCCAGGCATTCCAGATCCCCAGCCCCTCGGCGCTGGCGCCGTTCAACCGGCCCATCGGCCACAAGCCGGCCGGCGCCAACGACCAGGCGCCGCTGCCGAAGTTGGGCCAGCTGCCGCTGGCCATCCTCAAGGCCCTGATACCGGCGCAGCAGCCGCAGAGCGGCCAGGTGCGCCAGCAGGCGGCGGTGGCCCCGGTGCCCAGCCCCACCGCCGCCGCACCGCAGCAGCCGGCCGCGGCCC
>NZ_JBYVYK010000099.1:0-5427 GCF_058148405.1 Mycobacterium sp. DHQP2018-32-09
AAAGGGTGTTCGGCGGTGTCCTACTTTTCCACCCGTGAGGGTAGTATCATCGGCGCTGGTAGGCTTAGCTTCCGGGTTCGGGATGGGACCGGGCGTTTCCCTGCCGCTATTACCGCCGTAACTCTATTTTCTTTTCAGCCCCTGGTGGTGTTATTTGGTGGTGGGGTGTGGTGTGTTGGGGTTCGTGGTGTGGTTGCGTGCGCGTTGTGGTGCGTCATATTTTTCTTACACGTTTTCATGGGTCCCACCCGGGGGTGGGGTTGTGTGTAAGTTTTCGGCCGGTTAGTGCCAGTTCCCTGAACCCATTGCTGGGCTTGTAGGTCTGGTCTATCGATCCCGTGGTCTGCGGGGGGCCTTATCCCTCTAAAAGGGTGAGAAGCCTGGTCTTGGAGGGGGTTTCCCGCTTAGATGCTTTCAGCGGTTATCCTGTCCGAACGTGGCTATCCAGCCGTGCCACTGGTGTGACAACTGGTAGACCAGAGGTTCGTCCGTCCCGGTCCTCTCGTACTAGGGACAGGTTTCCTCAAGCTTCTGACGCGCGCGGCGGATAGAGACCGAACTGTCTCACGACGTTCTAAACCCAGCTCGCGTGCCGCTTTAATGGGCGAACAGCCCAACCCTTGGGACCTGCTCCAGCCCCAGGATGCGACGAGCCGACATCGAGGTGCCAAACCATCCCGTCGATATGGACTCTTGGGGAAGATCAGCCTGTTATCCCCGGGGTACCTTTTATCCGTTGAGCGACACCCCTTCCACTCGGGGGTGCCGGATCACTAGTCCCGACTTTCGTCCCTGCTCGACATGTTCGTCTCGCAGTCAAGCTCCCTTGTGCACTTACACTCAACACCTGATTGCCGTCCAGGTTGAGGGAACCTTTGGGCGCCTCCGTTACATTTTGGGAGGCAACCGCCCCAGTTAAACTACCCACCAGGCACTGTCCCTGAACCGGATATACGGTTCGAAGTTAGAAGCCCAATACGATCAGAGTGGTATTTCAACGATGACTCCACCCACACTGGCGTGCGAGTTTCACAGTCTCCCACCTATCCTACACAAACCGTATCGAGCGCCAATACCAAGTTGTAGTGAAGGTCCCGGGGTCTTTTCGTCCTGCCGCGCGTAACGAGCATCTTTACTCGTAGTGCAATTTCGCCGAGTCTATGGTTGAGACAGTTGAGAAGTCGTTACGCCATTCGTGCAGGTCGGAACTTACCCGACAAGGAATTTCGCTACCTTAGGATGGTTATAGTTACCACCGCCGTTTACTGGGGCTTAAATTCTCAGCTTCACCCCCGAAGGGATTAACCGGTCCTCTTAACCTTCCAGCACCGGGCAGGCGTCAGTCCGTATACATCGTCTTGCGACTTCGCACGGACCTGTGTTTTTAGTAAACAGTCGCTTCTCACTGGTTTGTGCCACCCCCCACCGCTGCCCACCGCAAGGGTGATGACAGTAGGAGGTCCCCCTTCTCCCGAAGTTACGGGGGTATTTTGCCGAGTTCCTTAACCATAGTTCACTCGTACGCCTTGGTATTCTCTACCTGACCACCTGTGTTGGTTTGGGGTACGGGCCGTGTGTGGACTCGCTAGAGGCTTTTCTTGGCAGCATAGGATCACCGAATTCGCCTCACTCGGCTATGCATCACCTCTCAGGATGTGTGAGACCCGGATTTACCTAGATCTCTCCCTACGGGCTTGCCCCAGTATTACCACTGACTGGTACGGCTACCTTCCTGCGTCACCCCATCGCTTGACTACTACCAGAGAAGGTTCCGCGCAGCCCCGGAAACCCTCACCCCGAAGGGATCGGTGAAACCAGTTTTGGGCGGTTAGTACCTCTGATTCATCAGGGACGCACACACACGGGTACGGGAATATCAACCCGTTGTCCATCGACTACGCCTGTCGGCCTCGCCTTAGGTCCCGACTCACCCTGGGAGGACTGGCCTGGCCCAGGAACCCTTGGTCTTTCGGCGGGCAAGGTTCTCACTTGCCTCATCGCTACTCATGCCTGCATTCTCACTCCCACACCCTCCACAACTCGATCACTCGGCTGCTTCACCGGATGCAGGACGCTCCCCTACCCATCCTTGCGGATGCCGCGGCTTCGGCGGTGTGCTTGAGCCCCGCTACATTATCGGCGCACAATCACTTGACCAGTGAGCTATTACGCACTCTTTCAAGGGTGGCTGCTTCTAAGCCAACCTCCTGGTTGTCTTCGCGACTGCACATCCTTTTCCACTTAGCACACGCTTAGGGGCCTTAGCCGGCGATCTGGGCTGTTTCCCTCTCGACGCACGGAGCTTATCCCCCGCCGTCTCACTGCCACACTGTTGACTTACCGGCATTCGGAGTTTGGCTGACGTCAGTAACCCTGTGGGGCCCATCGGCCATCCAGTAGCTCTACCTCCGGTAAGAACCATGCAACGCTGCACCTAAATGCATTTCGGGGAGAACCAGCTATCACGGAGTTTGATTGGCCTTTCACCCCTACCCACAACTCATCCCCTCAGTCTTCAACCTAAGTGGGTTCGGGCCTCCACAACATCTTACTGCTGCTTCACCCTGGCCATGGGTAGATCACTCCGCTTCGGGTCCAGAACACGCCACTACACCACACACTCTTGTGTGGATACGCCCTATTCAGACTCGCTTTCGCTACGGCTACCCCACCCGGGTTAACCTCGCGACGTATCCCTGACTCGCAGGCTCATTCTTCAAAAGGCACGCCATCACCCCACCACGAAGGAGGGCTCTGACGGATTGTAGGCACACGGTTTCAGGTACTATTTCACTCCCCTCCCGGGGTACTTTTCACCATTCCCTCACGGTACTAATCCGCTATCGGTCATCAGAAGGTATTCAGGCTTACCGGGTGGTCCCGGCAGATTCACAGCAGATTTCACGGGCCCGCTGCTACTCGGGAACACCATCAAGGTAGACATCGGGTTTTCACGTACCGGGCTCTCACCGTCTACGGCAGGCCATCCCAAGCCACTTCCGCTAACCACGACGTTTTCTCACTACCCTCCAGGCGGATAGACCTGAAAAGATGGGTCCCACAACCCCGCACACACAACCCCTACCCGGTATCACATGCATGCGGTTTAGCCATCCTCCGCTTTCGCTCGCCACTACTCACGGAATCACAATTGTTTTCTCTTCCTACGGGTACTGAGATGTTTCACTTCCCCGCGTTACCTCCCGCACCCTATGTATTCAGATACGGGTAACACGACATCACTCGTGCTGGGTTTCCCCATTCGGACACCCTCGGATCCACGCTCGGTTGGCAGCTCCCCGAGGCATATCGCAGCCTCCCACGTCCTTCATCGGCCTCTGATGCCAAGGCATCCACCATGCGCCCTTAAACACTTACAAAGCACAAAACCATAAAAACAGAGAAAAATTACACCACAACAAACCACACACCCACCACCAACCACGAAGGCCAGCGACACGCATGCGATCTGATGCTCGCAACCACTATCCACGAATCAAACACCACACCCCACCACCAAAACCTGTGGGGCAACAAGCAAACCATCCGACTCCCGCCGGACCGACGCCACCCGCCAACACCCACCCCCCAACGGGGACGAACGCCGGCACGCACGCCGCGGGCCTGTTGTCTCAGGGCCCAATAGTGTGTTTGGCAGCCACGACCCACGCCTTCCCAGCGCCGGCCGACCATGCTTGCTCACAACTTCAATGCACCAGACCCCCACCCACTACAGGCAGAAGGCCATCTTCACGAATCGCTCGCATCACCGAACCCCCACACGATGTGGGCGGGCACGAGTCTCGTGGTGCTCCTTAGAAAGGAGGTGATCCAGCCGCACCTTCCGGTACGGCTACCTTGTTACGACTTCGTCCCAATCGCCGATCCCACCTTCGACGGCTCCCTCCCACGAGGGGTTAGGCCACCGGCTTCGGGTGTTACCGACTTTCATGACGTGACGGGCGGTGTGTACAAGGCCCGGGAACGTATTCACCGCAGCGTTGCTGATCTGCGATTACTAGCGACTCCGACTTCACGGGGTCGAGTTGCAGACCCCGATCCGAACTGAGACCGGCTTTGAAAGGATTCGCTCCACCTCACGGCATCGCAGCCCTTTGTACCGGCCATTGTAGCATGTGTGAAGCCCTGGACATAAGGGGCATGATGACTTGACGTCATCCCCACCTTCCTCCGAGTTGACCCCGGCAGTCTCCTACGAGTCCCCACCATTACGTGCTGGCAACATAGGACAAGGGTTGCGCTCGTTGCGGGACTTAACCCAACATCTCACGACACGAGCTGACGACAGCCATGCACCACCTGCACACAGGCCACAAGGGAACCAATATCTCTACTGGCGTCCTGTGCATGTCAAACCCAGGTAAGGTTCTTCGCGTTGCATCGAATTAATCCACATGCTCCGCCGCTTGTGCGGGCCCCCGTCAATTCCTTTGAGTTTTAGCCTTGCGGCCGTACTCCCCAGGCGGGGTACTTAATGCGTTAGCTACGGCACGGATCCCAAGGAAGGAAACCCACACCTAGTACCCACCGTTTACGGCGTGGACTACCAGGGTATCTAATCCTGTTCGCTCCCCACGCTTTCGCTCCTCAGCGTCAGTTACTGCCCAGAGACCCGCCTTCGCCACCGGTGTTCCTCCTGATATCTGCGCATTCCACCGCTACACCAGGAATTCCAGTCTCCCCTGCAGTACTCTAGTCTGCCCGTATCGCCCGCACGCCCACAGTTAAGCTGTGAGTTTTCACGAACAACGCGACAAACCACCTACGAGCTCTTTACGCCCAGTAATTCCGGACAACGCTCGGACCCTACGTATTACCGCGGCTGCTGGCACGTAGTTGGCCGGTCCTTCTTCTATAGGTACCGTCACTTGCGCTTCGTCCCTATTGAAAGAGGTTTACAACCCGAAGGCCGTCATCCCTCACGCGGCGTCGCTGCATCAGGCTTGCGCCCATTGTGCAATATTCCCCACTGCTGCCTCCCGTAGGAGTCTGGGCCGTATCTCAGTCCCAGTGTGGCCGGTCACCCTCTCAGGCCGGCTACCCGTCGTCGCCTTGGTAGGCCATTACCCCACCAACAAGCTGATAGGCCGCGGGCCCATCCCACACCGCAAAAGCTTTCCACCACCAGCCATGAAGCCAATGATCATATTCGGTATTAGACCCAGTTTCCCAGGCTTATCCCAAAGTGCAGGGCAGATCACCCACGTGTTACTCACCCGTTCGCCACTCGAGTACCCCGAAGGGCCTTTCCGTTCGACTTGCATGTGTTAAGCACGCCGCCAGCGTTCGTCCTGAGCCAGGATCAAACTCTCCAAACAAAAACCCCCAGGCACGAAAACCCAGGCAGAATTCGAATCAGAAAAATCCGATCACAAACAACAGACACCAAAACTGGCATCCAAAAAA
>NZ_JBYVYK010000100.1:0-4544 GCF_058148405.1 Mycobacterium sp. DHQP2018-32-09
CGCGACGAGCAACGCCGC
The DNA here is from genome assembly GCF_058148405.1 of Mycobacterium sp. DHQP2018-32-09. Taxonomy (NCBI): domain Bacteria; kingdom Bacillati; phylum Actinomycetota; class Actinomycetes; order Mycobacteriales; family Mycobacteriaceae; genus Mycobacterium; species Mycobacterium sp. DHQP2018-32-09. Next base: position 19 of record NZ_JBYVYK010000100.1, read on the forward strand.
GGCGAGGGCCAGCGCCGCGGCGGTCACGACGCACCCCGTTCGGTCAGCAGCGCCTCGAGGGCCGCCCGTCCGGGCCCGTCGCCGCACGCGGCGTGCCACGCCGTGTGCGCCACGACCGCACCGTCGGCGTCCCGCGTCAGGACCGCGATCTCGGTGAGCCGACGCACTCCCGTCGCGTCGCGGCCGACGTGCAGCAGCACCTGCACGGCGGCCGCCAACTGACTGTGCAGCGCCCGCCGGTCCAGTCCACCCAGCGCGGCCAGCGCCTCCAGGCGGGCCGGTACCTCTGCGGGCCGGTTGGCGTGCACGGTGCCGGCTCCTCCGTCGTGGCCGGTGTTCAGCGCCGCCAGCAGGTCGACCACCTCGGCGCCGCGCACCTCGCCGACGACGATGCGGTCGGGCCGCATGCGCAGCGCCTGCCGCACCAGGTCGCGCACGGTGACCGCGCCGACCCCCTCCACGTTGGGGGTGCGCGCGACCAGCTTCACCAGATGCGGGTGCGCGGGCGCCAACTCCGAGGCGTCCTCCACGCACACGATGCGTTCGGCGGACGCCACGGCGCCGAGCGCCGCCGACAACAGCGTGGTCTTGCCCGCACCCGTGCCGCCCGAGACCAGGAACGCCAGCCGCGCCGCGACGACGCGCCGCAGCAGGTCCACCGCGTCCGCGGCGATGGCGCCCGCGGCGGCCAGCGCGTCCAGGCCCTGGGTGGCCGGGCGCAACACGCGCAGCGACAGGCACGTCCCCGCCTCGGCGACCGGCGGCAGCACGGCGTGCAAGCGGATGGTGATGCCACCGACGCCGCGCAGCTGCCCGTCGACCCACGGCTGCGCGTCGTCCAACCGACGGCCGACGGTCAGCGCCAGCCGCTGGGCGAGCCGCCGCACGGCGTCCTCGTCGGCGAAGCGAACCGCGCTGCGCCGCAACCCCGCTCCGTCGTCGACCCACACGGCGTCCGGCGCGGTGACCAGGACGTCGGTGGTGCCGTCGGCGTACAGCAGCGGATCCAGCACGCCGACGCCGGTGAGTTCGGTCTGGACCAGCCGCAGCTCGCTGAGCACCTCGGTGTCGCCGAGCACGCCGCCGGACTCGGCGCGGATGGCCGCGGCCACGGCGGTGGGGCGCAGCGTGGAGGATTCGGCGGCCAGGCGCTCCCGCACCCGATCGACCAGCGAGGCGTTCACGCGGCGGCCACGGACGCATCGGCGGGCTTGCCGTGCAGCAGCGCGTGCACGCGGTGGGCCGCGTGGGCGAGCGGGCTCCTGGCGCGCATCGTCAGCCCGCCGCGTTCGAGCAGCTGCGCCAGCTGCGGTTGCGGGCGCATGGACGCCAGCAGCGGTAGGGCGGCGAGGGCCGCCACGTCGACGGCGCGTAGTCCGCCCGGCGCGGGGCCGCGGACCACGACCCCGACGTTGGCGTTCTCGCTCCCGAGCCAGCCGCCCAGGGCCGCCGTCGCCGCGGCCGAGCGAACGTCGGCGCACGTCACCACCACCACCAGGTCGGCGGCCTCGATTGCCGCACGGACCACCGCCGTGGGCTGCCGAGGGACGTCGCACACCACCGTCGCGCCGCCGCGGCTGCCGGCGTCGAGCACCGTTGCCAGGGCCCGGGCGTCGACGTCGCGCGCCGCCCGGCCCGCCGAGAGCACCGCCACCCCCTGGCGGGACGGCAGCGCGTCGCGCAGGGCGGGGTAGGAGACGCGGCCGCCCTGCAGCGTCAGGTCGGGCCAGCGCACTCCGTCGACGGCTTCGCAGCCCAGGACGAGGTCCAGCCCACCCGACCAGGGGTCGGCGTCGACCAGCAGCGCAGGACCCGGCGCCGTGAGTGCCAGTGCCGCCGCGAACACCGAGGCCCCGGCGCCGCCGCGGCCACCCAGCACGGCGACGACGGGTCCGCCCGCGCCCGGCTCCGCGGTGGCCGTGGCGGACAGGTCCGCGACGAAGGCGGCGTCGCCGCTGGGCAGTTCGACGACCCGCTGGACGCCGACCGCGATCGCGTCGCGCCAGACACCCGCATCCGGGGCCGCACCGGTGCCGACGACGAGGTACACCCCGGCTCGGCGCGGCAGGTCCTGTCCCGCGCACGCGGCGACGCCGGTGGCGTCGAGCACGACGGCCGACGCCGCGGCCCACGTCTTGGCGCCGGAGGGCTCGCCGGCGTGCACCACGCGGACGCCCGCCGCGGCCGCGATCCGGTCGACGTCGGCACGGAGGGCGGGATCGGCGACCAGGGCCAACAGGCCGCCGCGGTGGGTCCCGAGTGTCGTCACGGACACCACTGTGGGGCCCCGCCGCGACGGTGGCCGTGGCCGAAGGGGCCGTGCGGGCGGGGGCTGTGGATGAACGATCGTCTGGGGATGGACTCCGCGGTGCGCGCGAGCCGACCAGGATCACCCCGAGAAAGCCGGGAAAACACCCCGGAAAAGGGACGACCCCCGCCAGGGGGGGAGGAGGCGGAGGTCGTCGTGTATCAGCCCCGGGGGGTCGGGCTGATCCACACCCGGCATAAGCCGAGTAATGCTCACTATACACACGCGCGGCACCAGGGGCGCAAGTCTTTCGAGCGAACCTCTTGCCGACGAAAACGACCCCCGTGACCAGGAAACTTGCGGATCGCGCCTGCTGGCAAATCCTGCCGTTTCCCTGTGGCGACGCCACCGCGTCCCGCCCGCCCCCGACACCGGCCACCTATGCTGTGTGCGTGACCGCCACCTCCCCGGACGCCGCCGCCGCGGCGGCGAGCGCGGACGGCCCGGTGCGGACGGCGGCGTTCTTCGACCTCGACAAGACCGTGATCGCGAAGTCCAGCACGCTGGCGTTCAGCAAGCCGTTCTTCGACCAGGGACTGATCAACCGGCAGACCGTCTTGAAGTCGGCCTACGCCCAGTTCCTGTTCCTCATGTCGGGCGCCGACCACGAACAGATGGACCGCATGCGGTCCTACATCACCAACATGTGCACCGGATGGGACGTCGCGCAGGTCAAGTCGATCGTCGCCGAGGCGCTCCACGACATCGTCGACCCCCTGGTGTTCGCCGAGGCGGCCAGCCTCATCGCCGATCACAAGCTGTGCGGCCGCGACGTGGTCGTGGTGTCGGCATCCGGCGAGGAGATCGTCGCGCCCATCGCGCGCACCCTCGGCGCCACGCACGCCATGGCGACCCGGATGGTGGTGGAGGACGGCAAGTACACCGGCGAGATCGCGTTCTACTGCTACGGCGACGGCAAGGTCGACGCGATCCGCGAACTGGCTGCGCGCGAGGACTATTCACTCGAGCACTGCTACGCCTACTCCGACTCGATCACCGACCTGCCGATGCTGGAGGCCGTGGGCCACCCCACGGTGGTGAACCCCGACCGGGCATTGCGCAAGGAGGCGACGGCGCGCGGCTGGCCGGTACGGACGTTCTCCCGGCCCATTCCGCTGCGCGACCGCATCCCCGCACCGTCCGGCGCGGCGGTCGCCACCACGGTCGCCGTGGGTGTCAGCGCGCTGCTGGCCGGTGCGCTGACGTATTCGGCACTGCGCCGCTTCGCGCTGTAGCCCGTCCCTACTGGCTAGTAGCTGAGAGCCGGCGTAACGATCGGGCGACTCGACGCATTTGCCCCTTGATGTGACCGCCGTCACGGAGTACAAAGGGAGTCACGGAAGCCCGATGAGGCCAAGGCCATACCGGAAGAGAAGGTACGTCCTCCCGAGTCGAGCGTCCTAGCACGGACACGGGTACCCACGCGGAGCACATGCCGCGATAGAGGCAAAAGCGTTGTGGGCCTGCGGAATTGCGAAGAGCGAGCGGTGCCGACGATCCCTTGGGCGGGGTCGCAGCCGGACGCAGCGCAAGAACGCCGAGGCCGTCCCACACAACCCACCGAGCACGCTTGGTAACCCGGCGTCCGTGCTAGCGGGCGGCGAGCCGATGCGCATCCACGATGCACCTCGGAACGCCGCCCGCTTCGTTTGCTGCGGTCACTCCGTCATCGCCTGCGCAATGGCCAGCGCCTCGCGCGCTCCGGCGTGCAATCCGCGGGAGCTGTTGATCAGCCATGCCGTCAGTCCGTCCGGCGTGCCCGAGGCGAAGCCGCGCGCCGCCGCCTTGTAATCACCGGCCTGACGCATCCAGTACATCTCTGGCACCCCGAGCCCGTGCGGATCCAGTCCGCTGCTGATGGTGACCAGCCGCGACACGCCCCGCGCGACGACGCCGTCGGCCACGCCGAACGGGGCCAACGTCAGCAACTCGCCGTGCACGACGGCGGCCACCACCGGTGCAGGCACCCGTGTGCCACCGGTGACGACGTCGCCGAGCAACTCCAGCCGGCGCGCGACGTCGGGCTCGGGCCGCGGCCTGCCCAGCCGATCGTCGTCGGCGAGATCGGCGGCGGCCAGCGCGTGCAGTCGCGCGATGGCCTGCAGTGGGGCCCGCTGCCACACGCCGACGAGCGCCGTGGCACCGCCCTCCAGCGCCTCGGCGACGCGCAGCGCGCCGGCCAGGATCGGGTCCATGTCGTCGGCGTCGGCCACCACCA
>NZ_JBYVYK010000101.1:0-4362 GCF_058148405.1 Mycobacterium sp. DHQP2018-32-09
GCGGGCAGCGCGCCGTTGCCCGCGGGGACGGCGCCCGGCGCGCCGGGGGTGCCTGGTGTCGCGGGCGTTGCTGCGGTCGGCGTCGCCGTGGTCTGCCCGCCGCGCGACGGGTAGGACTGGGTACCGCCGGTGCCCTGCTGGGCGGGGGCGGGCGTCCAGGTCAGCAGATCGGTGCCGCCCGCGTTGTAGACCACCGTGGTGGGCTGCGGGCCCGTCACGTCGAAGTAGATCTTGCCGCTGGTCGACTGGCCCTGCGCCAGCGTGGCGGGGTTGACGCCCTGCGGGGTGGCGGCGCCGAACAGCGCGCGATAGTTCTGGCCGTCGGCGGCACGCACGTTGAAGTTCGACACGATCGGGATGACGCCGCCCTGGATCGCCTCGTCGGTCGCGGTGATCTCCCACAGCTGACCGGCGACGGGGTAGTTGATGACGTCGGTGCTGGGTTTGAGCCCGCTGACGGTCCATCCCTGGACGACGTTGCCGTCGACGAGCTTGCCCTGCGCGCCGATGGGCTGCGTGACGTCGGCGTCGGCGGCGGCAAGTCCTGCCCCGGCAACCGAAATCGCTCCGGCCGCAACGGCGGCGGCTGCCAACGTGGTGATCGTGATCGTGAATCTCACTGGTCGTGCCCTCCTGATCGACTTCATCGACATCGAAATCGGATCCCCCCGACGGGACATCCCCTCGATCGAAACCTAGCAGGTCGAAACGACCGCTCGGAAACACTCGTGTGTTCCCTGCGGGGCGCCACGCGAATCCCCGACGGCGGCGTCGATCAGGCAGGAACGAATTCCACGCCGGCCAGGGCGATGGCGTCGTCACGCTCCGGCACGGTCACCAGTGCCTGGTGATCGTTGCCCTCGGACCACACGCGAATCCGCAGCGTCTCACCGGGGAACACCACGCCGGCGAATCGGGCACCGTAGTGCCCGACCCGCGTGGTGTCACCGTCGAGCAGGAGGTCGGTCAACGCCTTGGCCGTCATGCCGTACGTGCACAGGCCGTGCAGGATCGGCTTCGGGAAGCCGGCCGCTGCCGCGAACTCCGGGTCGGAGTGCAAGGGATTTCGGTCGCCGCACATGCGATACAGCAACGCCTGCTGCGGTGACACCGGCACCGAGATCTCGTGGTCCGGGCTGCGCTGCGGCGGTTCCGAGGACGTCGACGGTCCCCGTTCGCCACCGAACCCGCCCTCGCCGCGGGCGAAGATGGAGCGCCGCTGGGTCCACAGCGGAACGCCGTCCGGGCTGGTGACCTCGGTCTGAGACCAGATCACCGCGGCCTTGCCCTTGTCCCAGATGTCGGTGAAGCGCGTGACGGCGATGCCGGTGCCCGACGGGGGGATGGGCGCGGGCACCGTGATGGCCTCGCTGGCGTGCAGCACCCTGCTCAATTCGATGTCGATGCCGGGGAACCGCACCGTCGGCGCCGCGGTCTCGTGAAAGCTCTGCGCGACGTTGCCGAACGTGGGCAGCACCTGCGGGGTGTCGTCGGTGAGGTAGCGCAGTTCGCGCGGGTCCAGCGGGTCGTGCCCGGCGCCCAGGCCCAGGTGGTAGAGCTGGACGTCGCTGCTGGTCCACGAGAACTCCGTGGCCGGGAGTTCGGCGCCGAGGGCCGTGTCGAGATCGATCGGCATCAGCGCTTCCCGGCGTCGGACGTCGCGGTGGCGGCCACGTGCAGGGCCGCCAGGTAGCCGAACGTCATGGCCGGGCCGATGGTGCCGCCGGGGCCGGGATAGGTGTGCCCCATCACCGGCGAGCTGACGTTGCCTGCGGCGTAGAGGCCTTCGATCACCGAACCGTCGTCGCGCAGCGCCCGGCCGTTGACGTCGGTGCGGATGCCGCCCTTGGTGCCCAGGTCGCCGGGCACCAGCTTGGCCGCGTAGAAGGGGCCATGGCTGATCTCGCCAAGGTTGGGGTTGGGCTTGTTGGTGGGGTCGCCGTAGTACCGGTCGTAGGCGCTCTGGCCGCGTGCGAAGTCTTCGTCGATGCCACGGCGTGCGAACCCGTTGAACCGTTCGACGGTGGCCGTGAGTTCGTCGGAGGGCAGACCGGTGCGCTCGGCGAGCTCGGTGAGGGTGTCGGCCTTGACGATGACGCCCGACTCGAGCCACTTGTTCGGAATGCGTTGCCCGGGTTGAAGTCCGGCGAAGATGTAGCGGTCGCGGTACTGCTGGTCGAACAGCAGCCAGGCGGGCACGTTCTCGCCGGGGCCCGGTCCCTGGCCGTACTGGCCGCCGTACATGTGGTGGCACGCTTCGACATAGGGCATCGACTCGTTCATGAAGCGCTTGCCCGCCATGTTCACGATGATGGACCCGGGCGAGTTGCGCTCCGACAGCGCGAACCACGGCGCGTCGACCAGGGGGACGGTGGGGCCCCACCAGCTGTCCTCCATGATCTCCAGTGCCGCGCCGAGCTTCTCGGCTGCAAGGATGCCGTCACCGGTGTTGGCGACCGCGCCCACGGTCCACTCCGTGGTGATCGGGGCGCGCTGGTACTTCACCCGCATCTGCTCGTTGTGCTCGAAGCCGCCGCAACCGAGGATCACCGCCTTGCGAGCCCGGATGACGTAGGGCTCGGCGCTTTCCGGCTCGGTGGTGTTGCGCACGTACACGCCGGTGACCTTGCCGTCGGTGACCTGGAGGTCGGTGAGGGCGGTGTTGAGCAGCACCGGCACCCCGGCGTCCTGCAGCCCGATGCGCAGCGGCGCGATGAGCGCGCGCCCCATGCCGACGAGGTTCTTGCCGGTGGCGTTCGCCCACACCGATCGGACGCCGACCTTGAGGCTGCGCAGCACGCCGCGCGGGTGCCGTTTGAGCTGATTCAGCCGCACGTAGTCCTGCTGCATCACCACCATGTTCATCGGCACCTTGCCGTACGGCGGCTCCAGGCCGGCCTCGTCGACGCCAAGACGCTTGGCGTCGAACGGTTTCGGCTCGACGGAGCGGCCCGTGGGCTTGCCTCCCGGCGCTTCCGGGTAGTAGTCGGAGTACCCCGGCACCCAGCACAGCTTCAAGGGTGAGTTGGCGCAGACGAACGACAGCATCTCCGGACCTCGGTCCAAATAGGTGTCGATCTTCTCCGGAGGCACGACGTCGCCGATGATCTCGTGCAGGTAGGTGCGGGCGGCGTCGGCGGTATCCTTGACGCCCGCGCGGCGCAACACCTCGTTGTTGGGAATCCATACGCCGCCGCCCGATCGAGCGGTCGATCCGCCGTAGTGCGGGGCCTTCTCGAGGACTACTGTCGAGAGTCCCTGGTGGGCGGCGGTGAGCGCGGCGACCATGCCGGCCGCGCCGCTGCCGACCACGACCACGTCGTACTGCTGCTCCGTCATGTAGAACACGTTATAGAATGGCCCGGCCATCAAACAACAGTGCCGGTCAAGAAAACGAGGGGACTTCACGAATGTTGCCCGTCGAGGTGCGTCAGAAGCTGGCCGCCGACCTCGCCAATGCCGAGCGCACCCGGGTGCCGATCGCTCCGTTGACCGATGCACACCCGGACATCGACGTGGTCGACGCCTACGAGATCCAGCTGATCAACATCCGGGCGCGGCTCGCCGACGGCGCGCGGGTCGTGGGTCACAAGGTGGGCCTGTCCTCGGCGGCCATGCAGCAGATGATGGGGGTCGACGAGCCGGACTACGGGCACCTGTTGGCCGACATGGAGGTCTACGAGGACAAGCCGGTGCCGGCGGGGACGTTCCTGTTGCCGCGGGTGGAGGTCGAGGTGGGTTTCATCCTCGCCGACGACCTGCCCGGTGAGGGCTGCACCGAGGATGACGTGCTGGCGGCGACTGCGGCCTACGTGCCGTCGATCGAGTTGATCGACACGCGCATCACCGACTGGAAGATCAAGCTGTGCGACACCATCGCCGACAACGCGTCATCGGCGGGCTGGGTGCTGGGCAAGGAGCGGGTGTCGCCCAAGGACGTCGACATCCGGGGCATCGATGCGGTGCTGACCCGCAACGGCGACGTCGTGGCCGAGGGACGCAGCGATGCCGTGCTCGGCAACCCGGTGACGGCGGTGGCGTGGTTGGCGCGCAAGGTCGACCAGTTCGGGGTGCGGCTGCGCGCCGGCGACATCGTGCTGCCCGGATCCTGCACGCGGGCCATCGACGCGCGCCCAGGCGACGACTTCCTGGCTCGTTTCGACGGTCTGGGATCGGTTCGGCTGTCCTTCGAATGACAATGCGAGGCAAAGGAGCCCATCACCATGGCTGACAAACTCTCGGTGGCGATCGTGGGGTCGGGGAACATCAGTACCGATCTGTTGTACAAGTTGTTGCGGTCGCAGTGGTTGGAGCCGCGGTGGATGATCGGGATCGATCCGGACAGTGAGGGGTTGGCGCGGG
>NZ_JBYVYK010000102.1:0-4337 GCF_058148405.1 Mycobacterium sp. DHQP2018-32-09
CCGGCGGTCGAGAATGCCGCGACCGCGACGCGCCGCCGGTCGACGTCCGCCGGCGCGGACGCGGGGCGTCATCGTCAGAGGCGGAGGCGGAGGCGGAAGCGGTGCGGTCGACGGTGTGCCTGCGCTGCCGCCGCGCAGGGGTGGCTTCCTCGGCGGGTGCGTCGTCGGTGGCGGTGGTCGCGCGTCGGCGGGACCGGCGGGCCGGCGCCGCCGGGGCGTCGCCGTCGGCCGCCACGGCCCCACCGCTGCGCACGGCCGAGGTGTGCAGATACCAGCGGGCGGCGCCGATGGCGAGGACCGTCACCGCGGTGAAGAACATCAGCGGGAAGCGTTCGATCAGCGGGTAGCCGCAGTTGATCAGGATGTCCTTGATGCCGTGGATGTCGCCGCCGTGGAACATGAAGTACGACGACGGCACCGCGACGAACAGGATCAGCGGCGGCTGCACGATGGTGCTGAAGATCCCGGACTGGCGCACCGCCAACACGGCCAGCACGCAGCCCGTGACGTAGCACACGGTGAAGGCGGCGCTGAGCGCCTTGGTCCCGGTACCCGCGTCGTAGGCGAAGCCGACCAGCGTCAGCGTGACGGCCAGCAAAACAGCTCCCCACCAGGGGAGACCGCGAAATTGGGGCAGCGCCGAGCGTTCCTCGGCGGGCACCGCCGAGGGGCCCTGCAGTCCTGACACACGTCGACCGTACCGGCAATGCCTCGAAGAACGCTGCCAGCGCGCTCCGGCGTGCCAGCGGCCGCCTCGTAGACTCATCTACCCGTGGGCCTCAACCTCGGAATCGTCGGGCTGCCAAACGTCGGGAAGTCGACGTTGTTCAACGCCTTGACTCGTAACGACGTACTCGCCGCCAACTACCCGTTCGCCACCATCGAGCCGAACGAGGGCGTCGTCGCGCTGCCCGATCCACGGCTGGACAAGCTGGCCGAGATCTTCGGTTCGGAGAAGACCGTGCCGGCGCCGGTGACGTTCGTCGACATCGCGGGCATCGTGAAGGGCGCCTCGGAGGGTGCCGGGCTGGGCAACAAGTTCCTGGCCAACATCCGCGAGTGCGACGCGATCTGTCAGGTGGTGCGAGTGTTCGCCGACGACGACGTGGTGCACGTCGACGGCAAGGTGGACCCGGTGTCCGACATCGAGGTGATCGAGACCGAGCTGATCCTCGCGGACATGCAGACCCTGGAGAAGGCCGTCCCGCGGTTGGAGAAGGAAGCGCGCACCAACAAGGAGCGCAAGCCGGTGCTCGACGCCGCGGTCGCGGCCGGCGAGGTGCTCGACGGCGGCAAGACGCTGTTCTCCACCGGCAAGGACTGGGCCGTGCTGCGCGAGCTGAACCTGATGACCACCAAGCCGTTCCTCTACGTGTTCAACGCCGACGAGTCGGTGCTCACCGACGACGCGCGCACGGCGGCGCTGCGGGAGCTGGTGGCCCCGGCCGACGCGGTGTTCCTGGATGCCAAGATCGAGGCGGAGCTGCAGGAGCTGGACGAGGAGTCGGCCGCCGAGCTGCTGGAGTCCATCGGGCAGACCGAGCGCGGCCTGGACGCGCTGGCCCGCGCCGGCTTCCACACGCTCAAGCTGCAGACCTACCTGACGGCCGGGCCCAAGGAGTCCAGGGCGTGGACGATCCACCAGGGCGACACCGCGCCCAAGGCGGCGGGCGTCATTCACACCGACTTCGAGAAGGGGTTCATCAAGGCCGAGATCGTGTCCTTCGACGACCTCGTCGAGGCCGGCTCCATGGCCGCCGCCAAGGCCGCGGGCAAGGTCCGCATGGAGGGCAAGGACTACGTCATGGCCGACGGGGACGTCGTGGAGTTCCGCTTCGGAACGGCGTCGACATCGAAGAGCAAGGCCTGACGACTCGACCGACGCGACGGCGTCGGGCCGTCGAGCCGGGGTTGTGCTCGGCCGGTCGGAGCAGGGATTCGATCATCCGCGAGTCGGCTTCGTCACGCGTCGTGTCCGACTACCCTTGACGTGCCCTCACCCACTCCACCTCGTCGTGTCCGGGGTGTGGCAGCCGAGGAGGTACGCAGGTGGACGAGGTTCACACCGACGGCCGGCCCGGTGAGTTCGACCACGCAGCACGCCGAGAGAGCGATCTGAAGAGACGCGAGCATTTCGCAGATCAGCGTGATCGCATGGCCGATGAGCGAGATCGGATCGCAGATGCGCGGGAGCGGGATGCCGACGAGCGTGAGCGTCTCGCCGACGAACGCGAAGGCACGGCTGCCCAGCGCGAGCGCGACCGCCTGCAGCGCGAGCGCGACCGCGTCGACCGCACGAGGGCGGGTGAGCGGCGCGATCAGGCTACGGTCGGACGTGAAATGGCCGCGACCGAAAGACGCGTCGGTGGGCGGTGACGTCGTGAGTTCCGCTTCGAGATCTAGCGGGTGTTAACGTTCAGGCGCGCTTCCAGGTGACGATCACCTGAATCATTGCGGAGGGTTCTCGACCAGAGGACATGTCCCGATGGGGTGCTGCACCGCTCGGTGCGCAAACTCCATCGTGCCGGTAGCTCGACACCGGCTCACGGAAGGACATGGGCATGGCCACCAAGGACGACAGGAACCTGCAGCAAGTCCTCGACAAGATCGCCGGCATGGCCGAGCCGAGGCGCAGCGTCATGCAACGCGTGCACGACGTGATCGTCGCCGCGGCACCGGACCTGAAACCCCGGATCTGGTACGGCATGCCGGGTTATGCCAGATCCGCAAGCGCCCCCGTGCTCGTCTTCATCCGCAACGACGACGTGATGACCCTCGGGGTGAGCGAGAAGGCGACGCTGACGCCCGCCGGCGGCCGGGACGGGCGGTTGATCCCCGCCGCCTGGTCCTTCGAGGACCTCGACGAGACGACCGAGACGCGGATCGCCGAGATCGTCCGCGCCGCGATCGAGTGATCGAAGCGCTGTCGCGTCGAACCTCGTCCACGACGGTTCACGCGCCCTAGGGTGCACCCATGATCGTCTGGTTGAACGGCACCCACGGCGTCGGCAAGACGACCACCAGCCTGCTGGTCCAGCGACTGATCCCCGACTCGCGGGTGTTCGACGCCGAGATGATCGGCGAGGTGTTGATGAACGTCGAGCGGCACTTCGTGCTGCGCGCCGCGGCCGAGGTCGTCGACACGACGCATGCCGCGGCCCCGGAGGTCGCCCGCCGGATCGCCGCGATGGTGACCTGAGCTGTCGGACCCCGTGCCTAGGGTGCGGGTAACCGCCCATCCCGAGGAGCCGCGATGACGAGCGTGTCGACCCGCATTATCACCAACCCGTCGACCGGCGCGGCCCGCGCCAGGAACGGGGTGTGACCATGACCGACCTGCTGGGGTGCTACCGCGACTACCTCGACTGCCTGAACGACCGCGCGTGGGAGCGGCTCGGAGACTTCGTGTCCGACGACGTGGTGCACAACGACCGCCGCCTGGGCCTCGCCGGCTACCGGGACATGTTGATCGCCGACACGACGGTCATCCCGGATCTGCGGTTCACGCCGGAACTGCTCACCAGCACCGGCGACGTCGTCGCATGCCGCCTGCTGTTCCGCTGCACGCCGCAGCGCGAATTCCTGGGATGCGCGCCGACCGGTCGGCTCATCACGTTCGCCGAGCACGTGCTGTACCGCTACGCCGACGCGCGCATCTCCGAGGTGTGGTCGCTGCTGGACGTCGATGCCGTTCGCCGCCAACTGGATCCGGCCGACCAACTCAGAAGGGAGTAACGCCTGGCACTATCGTGGCGACAAGCAGTGTGCGTCGTCCACCCCCAGGAGAAAACGTGTCCCACCGGCGGTCCCCGAGAGTCGTCCTGTCCGCATCGCTGGCCGCTGCCGCCGCGAGTGCGGCCATCGCCGTCGCCGCGCCCGTCATGGCAGAGCCGACCGCGGCCGATCCGACCGCGGCCGACCTCAGCGCCCAAGATCAGCAGTTCCTCAAGGTCGTCAAGGAACTCGACGTGCCGGTGAACTCCAACTCCGACGCCATCGCGATCGGTCAGGAGATCTGCAAGGCCGTCGACGCCGGCCGCATCGAACCGGCCCGCACCGTCCGCGGCGTGATGAGCCGTCTGCAGGCCCAAGGGCTCGACAAGAAGCAGTCGGTCAACCTGGTCTGGGGCGCGGTCGCGTCCTACTGCCCGCAGTACAACTCGATCGTCGGGCGCTGATCCGGCCGTGCACGAGGACGCCTGCCCCCAGCTGCACGAGGCAGAATCGCGCACGTGACCACGCCACCGCAACGCCCCGGGGAACCCGATTGGCGCGGCCGGCGTCCACCGCCGCCGCAACCGCCCGCCCGGCAGCAACCGCCAGGTCCGCCGCCGCGG
>NZ_JBYVYK010000103.1:0-4082 GCF_058148405.1 Mycobacterium sp. DHQP2018-32-09
GCCTGCGCCTTGGCCGCCGCCCGGGCGTCGGCCCGGGGGCCACCCCGCGCGGCGGTCCGGGCCACCGCCTTGCCGGCCTTGCCGGGCTTGCCGGCCTTGCCGGTCTTGCCCGCCTTCGCAGGGCCCTTCGCGGGCGGCTTCGACGGTCTGCCGATCGCCTTGGGGGCGTTGGCCGTCGGACGTGCCTGCGGCCTGGGTCGCGCCTTGGTGCGCAACCGGTCGCGCGCCGTTTCCAGCCGGGTGGGTACGTACGGTTCCGGAAGCGGCAGCCGCAGGAAGCGGTTCATCCGGTCGTCGCGCCCGGCGCGCAGTGCGGCGACCGCCTCGGGTTCGTGCCGGGCCGCGTTAGTGATCAGCCCCATCATGAGGAGCGTGGTGGCCGTGGACGTGCCGCCGGCCGATATCAGCGGCAGCTGCAGGCCGGTCACCGGAAGCAGACCCACCACGTAGCCGACGTTGATGAAGGCCTGGCCCACCACCCACAGCGTGGTGGTGGCGGTGAGCAGCCGCAGGAACGGGTCCGCCGAGCGGCGCGCGATCCGCATGCCGGTGTAGGCGAACAGCCCGAACAGCAGCAGCAGCCCGAACGCGCCGACGAAGCCGAGTTCCTCACCGATGATCGCGAAGATGAAGTCGTTGTGCGCGTTGGGCAGGTAGTTCCACTTCGCGGTGCCCTGTCCCAGGCCGTCGCCGAAGATGCCGCCGTTGGCCAGCGCGAACCTGGCCTGCTTGGACTGGTAGCCCGAGCCCTGTGCATCGGCCGACGGATCCAGCCAGGCCTGCACGCGGGTCGAGCGGTAGCCCGCCGAGACCGCCATGATGGCCGCGGCCACCACGACCAGGAACAGGGAGCTGGCGAACACCTTGAGCGGCAGGCCGACGTACCACAGCAGGCCCAGCAGGATGATGCCCAGCGACACACACTGCCCGAGGTCGGGCTGAATCACGATGAGCGTCAACGCGATCACCGCCGCGGGCACCAGTGGCACCAGCATCTCGCGCAGCGACGCCTGCTCCATGCGGCGCGTCGCGAGGATGTGCGCACCCCAGATGGCGAAGGCGATCTTGGCCAGCTCCGAGGGCTGCATGGAGAAGCCGGCGACCACGAACCAGCCGCGGGAGCCGTTCGACAGCGTGCCGATGCCGGGGATGAGCACCAGCACCAACATGACGATGGTCGCGGCGAAACCGGGCAGCGCGATGCGGCGCAGCAGTTGGATCGGCATCCGCAGTGCCACGTAGAACGCCACCAGGCCGACGCAGGTCCACAGCACCTGCTTGCCGAAGATGGCCCACGGGGTGCCGTCGTCGTCGTAGGACCGCACGCCCGACGCCGACAGCACCATGATGAGCCCCAGCGTCGTCAACAACGCGGCCACGGCGATGATCAGGTGGAAGGACGTCATCGGGCGCTCCAGCCAGGCGCCGAACTTGGTACGCGGGGCGGTCACCGTCGCGGCGGCCTCACTGCTGCCCTCGGCGGGGCGGGTCTTGGGCCGCGGACGAAGCCGGGACGGTGTCGTGGGCCGCGGACGAAGCCGGGACAGTAGCGCGCGCACGGTCACCTGCTCGTCTCATCTGTCCCTTGCACCCCAAAATCCTCTCCTGTCACACCAGCGAACGGCCGGACATCCGGCGCGTGTCGCGAAACGGGTCGATAACGACGTCCCCCCGGCGGTCCCCGACGCCCGGACACCGCAGACGCGGCGGGTGCGGACTAACCGCCGACGGCCGCCAGCCACTCGCTGTAGAACAGCGCCACGCCCAGACCACAGGCGATCGCCGTGAGCAGCCAGAAGCGGATGATCACCGTGGTCTCGGCCCATCCCACCAGCTCGAAGTGATGGTGGAACGGCGCCATCCGGAACACCCGGCGACCCGTCGTGCGGAAGGCCAGGATCTGCACCACCACCGACGTCACCTCGGCGACGAACAGCGCGCCCAGCACGATCGCCAGCGTCTCGGTCCGGCTGGTCACCGACAACCCGGCGATGATGCCACCCAGCGCCAGCGAACCCGTGTCGCCCATGAAGATCTTCGCGGGGGCCGCGTTCCACCACAGAAAGCCGATGCACGCACCCGCCGTCGCCGCCGCGACCAACGCGAGGTCCAGCGGATCGCGCACGTTGTAGCAGCCCAGGCCGGGACTGGTCGCACAGGCGTTGCGGAACTGCCAGAACGTGATGAGCACGTACGCCGCCGACACCATCGCCATGGCCCCGGCCGCCAGCCCGTCCAGGCCGTCGGTGAAGTTCACCGCATTCGACCACGCGCTCACCAGCACCACCACGAACAGCACGAACACCGCGGGCGCCAGCGTCACCGTCGCGATCTCGCGGACGTAGGACAGCTCCGGGCTGCCGGGCGTCAGCCCGTCGCCGTTGCGGAACCGCAGCGCCAGCACGCCGAACAGCACGGCGGCCACCAGCTGACCGACGGTCTTGGCCGTCTTGTTCAGGCCGAGATTGCGGGCCCGCCGCAGCTTGATCAGATCGTCGAGGAAGCCGACGGCGCCCAGCGCGGTGGCCAACCCCAGCACCAGCAGGCCCGACGCCGACGGCCCACGGCCGTCGAGCGCCAACCCCACCAGGTGCGTGCCGAGGTAGCCCGCCCACATGCCCGCCAGGATCGCCACGCCACCCATCGACGGCGTGCCGCGCTTCTTCTTGTGACTCGGCGGCCCGTCCTCGCGGATCTCGTGGCCGAAGCCCTGCCGGGTGAAGATGCGGATCAGGGCCGGCGTCAACAGGATCGACACCGCCAGCGCGATGCCGACGGCGATCAGGATCTGCCTCACGCGGTGTCCCCAGCGGCCAGCGCCTCGGCCAGCGGGCCCAGCCCGGTGGAATTGGAGGCCTTCACGAGCACCACGTCGCCGGGACGCAACTCCGACCGCAGCAACGCCAGCGCGGCGTCGGCATCGGCGACCATGGTCGACTCACTGCCCCACGATCCCTCCATGACGGCCCCGTGATGCATGGCGCTCATCGATCTCCCGGTTCCCACGACGACGAGTCGTGACACGTCCAAACGCACGGCCAGTCGGCCGATGCCATCATGCTCTGCGATCGCGTCGTCACCGAGTTCGGCCATTTCTCCCAGCACCGCCCAGCTACGCCGCGGCAACCCGTCGGCCCCCGCCCCCGAGCGCGCCATCCAGGCCAACGCCTTCAGCCCCGCCCGCATGGAATCCGGGTTCGCGTTGTAGGCGTCGTTGACCACGGTGACGCCGTCGGCGCGCGTGCTGACCTGCATGCGGCGTCGCGACACCGGGCCCGCCGTGGCCAGCGCCGCGGCCACCTGCTCCAGGGTGGCCCCGCATTCCAGCGCGACGGCGGCCGCGCACAGCGCGTTGGACACCTGGTGATCGCCGTGCACGGCCAGCGTCACGTCCACGGCGTCGTCGCCGGCGTGCAGCGTGAAGCGCGGTCGCGCCAGCTCGTCGAGCGTGACGGCATCGGCCCACACGTCGGCGCCCGGACTGCGCCCCACCCGCACGACGCGCGCGCAGGTGACGTCGGCCATCGCGGCCACCGCCGTGTCGTCGGCGTTGAGCACCACCACACCGGAGGACGGAACCGATTGCGGCAGTTCGGACTTGGTCTTCGCAATGGCCTCGCGCGAGCCGAACTCCCCCAGATGGGCGGTGCCGACGTTGAGCACCACGCCGATCGACGGCGGCGCGATGGCGGCCAGCGCGGCGATGTTGCCGGGGTGGCGCGCCGACATCTCCACGATCAGAAAGTCGGTGGTGGTGGTCGCGCGCAGCACCGTCCACGGATGGCCCAGCTCGTTGTTGAACGACCCGGGTGGGGCGATCACCTCACCGAGCGGGGTCAGCACCGCCGCCAACAGGTCCTTGGTGGACGTCTTGCCCGACGAGCCGGTCACCCCGACGATGCGCAGCCCGCCCGCAACGAGTTCGGCCGCCACCGCCGCGGCGAGCTTGGCCAGCGCCGCGAGCACCGCCGCCGCAGAGCCGTCGGTGTCGTGCTCCAGCAGGCCCGCGCCGCCGTCCTCAGCGGTCGCAGGCGGCACCACGATCGCGGGCACGCCGACGGGCCGGGCCGCCAGGACCCCGA
>NZ_JBYVYK010000104.1:0-3988 GCF_058148405.1 Mycobacterium sp. DHQP2018-32-09
CCCGCCGCCACCCCCGAGCCCGCCGCCACCCCCGAGCCCGCCGCCACCCCCGAGCCCGCCGCCACCCCCGAGCCCCAGCCCGTTCCGGTCGAACCCGAGGCGCGCCCCGGCAGGCACTACGCGCCAGGTGCGGATCCCGGCAAGGGTCCCGCCCAGCCCGAGGCGGCCCCCGAGCCGGCCGAGCGGTCCCGCAGGGCACGTCATCGGCCGCCCGACGAGGACGCCGGGCAACCGAACCCGGTACCCGTTCGGGAACCGGCCCCCGAGGAGGCCGACGACCCCGGCGGCCAGCACGCCGACGGCCAGCCCGCCGCCGAACTCCTGGCCCGACTGCAGGCTGGTGGCACCACCGGCGGTGGTCGCCGCAGGCGTCGAGAGGACTGAAGCGCCCCGACGTCGATGAGCTAATCTCTTGGCGGTCGTCCGGTACCCGTGCGAGGGACCGGAAACGTTCGCACCAAGACGTCAGTGAGGTCGTCCACGTGGAGACGCCAGCGGGCCTGCGCCCGGCACGACTGACCGTCGGCATCATCTCCGCCGGTCGCGTCGGCACCGCGCTCGGCGTCGCACTGGAACGGGCCGAACACGTCGTCGGCGCGTGCAGCGCCATCTCGCAGGCCTCGCGTCGCCGCGCCGAACAGCGCCTGCCCGACACCCCGGTGCTGGCCGTGCCCGACGTCGCCGCGCGGGCCGAGTTGCTGTTGCTCGCGGTGCCCGATTCGGAGTTGGCCGCGCTGGTGGCCGGGCTCGCGGCGACGGGGACGGTGCGGCAGGGAACCATCGTGGTGCACACCTCCGGCGCCAACGGCATCGCGGTGCTGCGGCCGCTGAGCGAGCTGGGCTGCATCCCGCTGGCCATCCACCCCGCGATGACCTTCACCGGGGCTGACGAGGACATCGCCCGGTTGGCCGAGGCCTGTTTCGGCATCACCGCGGCCGACGAGGTCGGGTACGCCATCGCACAGTCGCTGGTGCTCGAGATCGGCGGCGAACCGTTCCGCGTCCCCGAGGACGCCAGGACCCTGTATCACGCCGCGCTCGCGCACGGCGGCAATCACCTCACCACCGTGGTGCTCGACGCGGTCGAGGCGCTGCGTACCGCGATCCGCGGGCAGGAGCTGCTGGGCCAGGAACTCGTCGGCGACGATCCCGGCGGTATCGCCGAGCGCATCCTGGCCCCGCTGGCCCGCGCCTCGCTGGAGAACGCGCTGCGGCGGGGCCAGGCCGCGCTCACCGGCCCCGTGGCGCGTGGCGACGCGGCCGCGGTCGCTGCGCACCTGCGGGCCTTGTCGGCAGTGAATCCCGATGTGGCGCAGGCCTATCGGGCCGACTCCCGCCGCAGCGCGCAGCGTGCGCACGCCTCCGCCGACGTCTTCGCGGCACTGGCCGAGGACACCAACGTCGCCGGACACGGCGAAGATCCGGAAGGACGGTCGTGACCAACCGCAGGGCACCTCGCTTCACCCCGGGGGAACTCAACCAGTACACCAACCCGGCGGACGCCGCCGACGTCACGCGGGCACTGCGCACCACGGGCAGGCGCATCATGCTGGTGCCCACCATGGGTGCCTTGCACGACGGGCACCTGTCGCTGGTGCGCGCCGCCAAACGCGTGCCGGGTGCGGTGGTCGTGGTGTCGATCTTCGTCAACCCGCTGCAGTTCGGACCCGGTGAAGATCTGGACGCCTATCCCCGCACGCTCGACCGCGATCTCGAGGCGCTCCGGACTGAGGGTGTCGACATCGCCTTCACCCCAACGGCTTCGGCGATGTATCCGCAGGGTCGACGAACCATGGTGGTTCCGGGGCCCCTCGGCGCGGAACTCGAGGGCGCTTCGCGCCCAACGCATTTCGCCGGAATGCTGACGGTGGTGTTGAAGCTGTTCAACGTCGTCGGACCCGACCGGGCCTTCTTCGGCGAGAAGGACTACCAGCAGCTGGTGCTCATCCGGCAGATGGCCGACGATCTCGACCTCGGGGTCCGCATCGTCGGCGTGCCCATCGTGCGGGAACCGGACGGCCTGGCGATGTCGTCGCGCAACGCCTATCTCGACGAGGATCAGCGCGAACAGGCCGGGGCGTTGTCGGCAGCGCTGCTGGCGGGGATGTACGCCGCCTCCCGCGGCGCCGACGAGGCACTGGCTGCCGCGCGTGCGGTGCTGGTCGAGGTGCCTGCACTCGAGGTCGACTACCTGGAGGTGCGCGACACCTGGCTGGGCCCGGCTCCCGCCGAGGGGGCGGCGCGACTGCTGGTCGCGGCGCGGCTGGGGACCACGCGATTGCTGGACAACATCGCCATCGACGTCGGCGCGGCGTCCGGCATCGACGGCCATCCCCGCGTCGAGGATGGCGACGGGCACGAATTGCCATGGCGGAACTGATGTTCGGCCCGAGCCACCGAGTCGGGCGGTAACCCGCGTGCTGCTGGCAATCGACGTCCGCAACACCCACACCGTGGTCGGGCTGCTCTCGGGTACCGGGCAGCACGCGAAGGTGGCGCACAGCTGGCGCATCCGCACCGAGCCCGAGGTCACCGCCGACGAGCTGGCGCTCACCATCGACGGGCTCATCGGGGACGACGCCGAGCGGCTCACCGGGGCCACCGGCCTGTCGACGGTGCCGTCGGTGCTGCACGAGATCCGCGTGATGCTCGAGCAGTACTGGCCCGACGTCCCGCGCGTGCTCATCGAACCCGGGGTCCGCACCGGCATGCCGCTGCTGGTGGACAACCCCAAGGAGGTCGGCGCCGACCGCATCGTCAACTGCCTGGCCGCGTTCCAGCGGTTCCAGGGGCCGGCCATCGTCGTCGACTTCGGCTCGTCGATCTGCGTCGACGTCGTCTCCCGCAAGGGCGAGTTCCTCGGCGGTGCCATCGCCCCGGGCATCCAGGTGTCCTCGGATGCGGCGGCCGCCCGCTCGGCCGCGCTGCGCCGGGTCGAGCTGACGCGCCCGCGGTCGGTGGTGGGCAAGAACACCGTGGAGTGCATGCAGGCGGGTGCGGTGTTCGGGTTCACGGCGCTGGTCGACGGATTGGTCAGCCGGGTGCGCGAGGACGTCGACGGCTTCGGCGGCGACGACGTCGCCGTGGTCGCCACCGGCCACACCGCACCGCTGGTGCTGCCGGACCTGCGCACCGTCGAGCACTACGACCGGTACCTGACGCTCGACGGGCTGCGGCTGGTGTTCGAACGCAACCGCGACACCCAGCGCAAGCGCTAGAAGAAGGTCCGCACCACCTCGACGACCCGGCCGTCGTCGGCCAGCACCGGGATCAGCTGCCACCGGTCGAACGTGGTGCAGGGGTGCGAGATGCCGAACTCCAGCCAGTCGCCGACGGCCACCGCGTCGTCGCCGCGCAGGAATGCGTGCTGGTCGGCCAGGGCGGTCACCGTCGTGCGCGGCAGCGTCCGCGGCACCGGCAGCCCGGCGTCGAACGACACGTCGCGGCGGCCCATCGTCACCAGCGCCAGCCCGGGCTCGGGACGCGAGGCCACCTGCGACCACACGGTCAGCGCCGGCCGCAGCGGCAACGGCGACGTGCGGTGGTACAGCCCGTCGTCGTGCGCGAGGTAGCAGCCGCTGCGCAGCACGGTTCGCACGCCGGGCCGCGACCACCCGGTCAGCCCCTCGGCGACCAGGTCGGGATAGGTGCTGCCGCCCGCGGTCACCACCACCTCGTCGGTCTCGAACAGGCCGGCCAACCGCAGCACGGCGGCCCGCAGTTCGGCGACGTACTCCCGCACCGCGGCGCGCGCCGCCGGTGAACCGTCCTGCCCGAGCGCGGCCTCGTACCCGGACACCCCGACCAGGCGCAGCTGCGGCGAGGCCGCGGCGGCCCTGGCCACCGCGTCGACGGCGGCCGCGCCGCGTGCGCCGGTGCGGCCGCCTGGCATACCGACCTCGACGCAGACGTCGAGCGGGCGATCGGCGCCCGCCAGCGCCGCCGACATCAGCTGCACGCCGGGCTCCGAGTCCACCCAGCACACGAC
>NZ_JBYVYK010000105.1:0-3971 GCF_058148405.1 Mycobacterium sp. DHQP2018-32-09
GCCTCGACGTCGGCCTCGACCAGCGCGGCGGCGGCCGTGGCCAGGGCGGCCGCCGCGTCGGTCAAACTCAACCTCATACTCGAAGCCATACTCGAACACTAGTTCGAGGGTCTGACATCTCCGGGCCCGTGATGTGACCCGTGAAACCCCTGTGGCAAAAGAGGTTCGGTGATTCGTCGACTTCTGCGGGAGGGCGCCTAGGCTTCGGCGCTCGATGAACAAGCTCGGCAAGCGTCGGCGGCAACGCGGTGATGAGCGGCGAGAACCGGTCGGGGACGCCAGAATCGTCCGAGAGATCGACGACTGGAGCGACCTGTGCGCCACTGCCAGCAACGGACTCCTCGGATAGATCTGATCCGTGCCACTAAGTTCCATCCAGTACAGAGGTGTGTACCAGGTGCTCGACACAGACCTGCGCTTACATCCGCGCCCGGAGGAGCGCAACTAGCGAGACGCAAACAAGAAACGATACTTCGTTGTGCTCAGCAACCGCGAGGTGTGTTTCAACGTCGATTGGAAGTATGTCGTAGGTTGTCCGACGTCAACTGACCCGGACCACGTCACTGAGTACTGCGTCGAAGCCCCGCGAGGATCCGGAAACCTCCCGCAACACTGCTGGATTCGAACCCCGGCGATTCAACCGATAGTTAAGGCTGTATTGCTCAGGGGCCAGTACTGCGGTGAGCTAAAAGGTGAGCCGCGAGAACGCTTGGAAGAGGTCATTGCGGACATGATCGGCCTGCTTAATTAGCACAGTCGCTACGCTAGCCAAGCTTTACTTGAGGCGGAGATATCCAGAATTTGTGACATTGCCTACGGGCCAGCAACCTTGGTTCACAGACGTCCGGGGTCGGAACCAAGGGCTGTGAAACCCCGGTCACAAAATTCTTCAGAGTTGACGAGCAGTTGATATAACGTTGTCCACCAATGATTTACGCCGTAAATGATTTCTCTCGAATCTTTGAGCGTCGACAACTCACCGCGAAGCATGTCGACACCTCCGCGTTCGTAGTATGCGTAAAATGCGTTAAGCATAAGCATCATCTCCTCAGTCGCTTCAACCTCATAGCGAGACAAAAGATCGAGATCTTTGTAATGGTTTTCGATGATGGCCCAGAACTCATCATTGATACCGTCGGGCCGCGCCAACTGATATTTGACAACCACCGACGTTTTGATAACGACGGTGCCGGTCAAGTAACGTGTCGAGCTGTCCGGCAGAGTATCGATGTAAGGATGGACGAAACGTCGTCCACCTCCAACGCGCCTGTAGCGATTTAATTTCTTGCGGTTGCAAACTGTGCATATTGGGACCAGATTGGGACTGTAAATCGAGTACTCGCCAAATTTTGATTTTGGTAGATAATGATCCACCTCATGCGCCCTGATTTGATAACAATACGCACATTTATTGGTCGGAATTGACATTAGGATCTCTTTACGAAGATTGCTGAATCTGACCAACGTCAAATAGTCTGCATTCGTCGTCAACGCTTCAGCGTCTTCAGGCAAGAATGGATGGACTCCTGGACCGTCGGTATCGCCAAGGCGGGACAGGTACTCTTTGTAAAGAGTGAGTACCGTTGACATCAATGCCATCGGTCGTGGCTCGCTTTTCTTGGACGCACGGTGCTCGGCTACGTATAAATAATTCTCTTGGTCATCAGCGATAGGTGCGGCTGCGTTGATCATAGATTTTCACTCAACGTGGCTATGATTGCACGTCCTTGAGCACTCAAGCCACTCTTAAACATCTCGTCAATCTCGTTGATTGAGTATCGAGCCGATAGCGCCTTCAGTACGCCCTGATAATCGGTAGCGCTGCTATCAAGAGAAAAGACGTGTCGTGTGATTGCGCCAATATTTTCTGCAAATGTCTCGATCTCAGGAGAGCGAACCGACACCAAACTGCCGTGACGCTCAATTATTCGAACATAAGTCGCAGGGAGCTCTTGGACCACCACAGGACTGTGGGTTGCCGCGATAGCGAACGAGCTGTGTTGATCTAATAGTGTTTGGATAGCTCGTAGGAGTGCCGCAACGAGAGGCGGGTGCAGATGGGTTTCCGGCTCGTCAATGAGCACTAGCGACCGCACTCGAAGGTGAGCAGCCAACTGCGTCACAATGTTGAGGACGATTTGGTGCCCAGTGCTTAATCTGCTAAATGCCTCGACAGCTTCGTCATTGGTCAATTCGCCATCAGCGAGGGCCATTAGGTCCACACCAGCCTGCCCGAATGATGCTTCTCGGCTTAGCATTCGATATGCCGAAAGTAAATGGCCATCGGCATCGCGGCCCTTTGCAGTCGTAAGAGCACTCGCAAACTCATGTTGGATTTCTTCGATCGACTTTAAGTCAGTCGAGTTTTTGCGCCTTAAGCCACAATACACATATCCAAAAAGCTCATTACTCGCAGGTAGGCTTGAAGTCAGAGGTACTTCCTCATCTTCCCATGTGATGTATGAATTTTCCCACTCCATTTCATCGCCAACTAAATTGATTTTCTCTTCTACCCACTTCGTGTCTCGCTCAGCATCGCTGACGGACTCAGGTTGAGAATCCGGTGTAAGGAAAGTATCGAATGCGCTGTATGAAATCGCGATGACAGCGCCGAATGTCGTGTCTTCCCCTGAGATATGTGACGGATCGACGCCGCCAGCACGAGATCTACCTCCACTGCTCGCAGTGATGGCAAGATCGGCCAGGAGTGTGGTTTTACCCACTCCGTTGTAACCTATCAACGCATGACAGCGTCCGGGGAGTTCCGTTGAGTCGTCAAACTCAAAATCAATCGAAGTCGATACCGCGGAGTGCCGCCATTCGTATACGAACGACATCTTGTCACTTCGCAATTCATCGCCCCGCAGCAGCTGCCGGCCTGCCGATAGCGCGTTGAGTGCTTGGCCGAAGCGAAGCAGCGATGTGTCCCAACCCGGTTCGCCGCGGAATTCGCTGTCTATTGCCGGATCGTATGCAGCGTCGCGAATGCTTTCCAGGTAGGCGCTCATCAGATTGCGATCGGGTAGCCGCGTGAGCTCTTCGTAGTACTCGATGTCCTGGCCTAGCGAGCAATACTCGGATCCCAACCGGGAAAATGTTTTCGAGAGTCCTGGACGGCCGTTCTGTTGGCCTCGCTGCAGAATTTTTACGTTACCGAGATCTATTGTGACGCCATCTCGACCTCGGAGACTCACGCTATATGTTGTTTTGAAGCCAAAGTCGTCCCAGTCGTCCTGGCGAAGCACAACCCTGGGTGCGCTCCCCATTTGCCGAGCTATCTCCCGCTTGTCCACCACGACAAACTGCAGCTGAGCGCTCACGGGGTGCATAGAGAACAGTATTCACTCAAAAGTCTGCTGTGCCACCCGCTGAGGGGCCTCGGTCCACGGGGGCAGCCCGTAGTCGATGGTCTGTGCAGTCCTCTCGCCAGCCTGGTTGGTGGGTAATCTTGTACTGTCGAGTAGTCCAACGTCGACGTGCCTTGGTCGCGTCGCCCGCGAGCGCCGACGAGTTCGTGCCCGCAGCTTGCGAGACGCGCCGCCTTGCCGGTTACTTCGAGTCGGACCCCTTGGCTTCCGAACTCTTCGAGCCCGAGTCCTTCGCCGTCGACCCGGTGCTGCCAGACCCGGTGTCGCCCGACCCCGTCGATCCCGACTGCGCGGTACCCGCCGATGCGCCGCCCGTGCCCGGCGTCCCAGCCGACTTCACGTCAGGGTTCGCGCCCGCAGTGCGCTGAGTCGTGGAAGCCGTCGTCTTGGAAGCCGTCGTCTTGGAAACGGTTGTCGCCGAACCACTTCCACTCGTCCGCGAGGCACTCGGCGGGGTGGTGCTCGCGGTGCCGTCGGCGCCATCGGCACCCTTGACGCCGCCCGTGCCCCCGGCGCCGCCCTTGCCTGCGGTGGGGGTGCCGGTCGAGGTGACGGCGTCGCCGCCCGCGCCGCCCGCGCCACCGGTGCCCGCAGCGCCGGCGT
>NZ_JBYVYK010000106.1:0-3791 GCF_058148405.1 Mycobacterium sp. DHQP2018-32-09
CGCAGCCAGTCCCGCGCTGCCCGGTCCGCCCGCGGAGGCGCCGGCATGAGCTGGCGCACCCCGCGCGGCGCGCAGCCGAAGCAGTCCCAGCCGCGGCCCGGTCGCATCGATGCCCCACACTCGGCGCGCGTGCGCCGCATCCGCCGCCCGGTCACCGACGCGACGACCGGCGAGACCCGCGGCTCGTTCACGTTCCGGCACCGCGCGGGCAACGTGGTGATGGCACTGCTGATCCTGGTGGCCGGAGCGCAGCTGTTCACCCTGCAGGTGCCGCGCGCGGAAGGGTTGCGCGCCGAGGCGGCGAGCCAGCTCAAGGTCACCGACGTCGACCCCGCCGTGCGCGGCTCGATCGTCGACCGCAACGACGCCAAGCTGGCGTTCACCATCGAGGCGCGGGCGCTGACGTTCCAGCCCACGCGCATCCAGAAGCAGCTGGCGGACGCCAAGGAGGCCAAGCCGTCGGCCCCGGATCCCGCCAAGCGGCTTGCCGACATCGCCGACGGCATCTCCAAGCTGCTCAACGGCAAGCCCGACAAGGCGACGCTGCTCAAGAAGCTGACGGGCACCGACACCTTCGTCTACCTCGCCCGGGCCGTCGATCCCTCGATCGCCGACGCCATCATCGCCAAGTATCCCGAGGTGGGCGCCGAGCGTCAGGACATCCGGCAGTACCCGGGTGGGGCGCTGGCCGCCAACATCGTCGGCGGCATCGACTGGGACGGCCACGGCCTGCTGGGCCTGGAGGACTCACTGGACTCGAAGCTCGCGGGCACCGACGGTTCGGTGACCTACGACCGCGGCAGTGACGGCGTCATGATCCCGGGCAGCCTGCGCAACAAGCACGACGCCGTCGACGGCGCCACGGTGCAGCTGACGCTCGACGACGACATCCAGTTCTACGTGCAACAGCAGGTCCAGCAGGCCAAGGACCTCTCCGGCGCGAAGAACGTCTCGGCCGTGGTGCTCGACGCCAAGACCGGCGAGGTGCTCGCCATGTCGAACGACAACACCTTCGACCCGAGCCAGGACATCGGCCGCCAGCAGGACCGCCAGCTGGGCAACCTCGCCGTCACCTCGCCGTTCGAACCCGGTTCGGTGAACAAGATCATCACGGCGTCGGCGGCCATCGAACTGGGTCTGACCAACCCCGACGAGGTCTTGCAGGTGCCCGGGTCCATCGACATGGGCGGCGTCACCGTCAACGACGCGTGGGCGCACGGCGTCGAGCCGTACACCACCACCGGGGTCTTCGGTAAGTCGTCCAACGTCGGCACGCTGATGCTGGCGCAGCGCGTGGGGCCCGAGCGGTGGTTCGACCTGGCCGAGAAGTTCGGCCTCGGCGCGCGCACCGGGGTGGGGCTGCCCGGCGAGAGCGCCGGCCTGGTGCCGCCCATCGACCAGTGGTCGGGCAGTTCGTTCGCCAACCTGCCCATCGGGCAGGGTCTGTCGATGACCCTGCTGCAGATGACCGGCATGTACCAGGCCATCGCCAACGACGGCGTGCGCATCCCCCCGCGCATCATCAAGTCGATCAAGGGCAAGGACGGCAGCCAGGAAGACGAGAAGCGTCCCGAGGGCGTGCGCGTCGTCTCGGCCGACACCGCGCGCACCGTGCGGAACATGTTGCGCGCCACCATCCAGAAGGATCCCCGCGGCGTGCAGCAGGGCACGGGCTCGGGTGCGGCCGTCCCCGGCTACCAGATCGCGGGCAAGACCGGCACGGCGCAGCAGATCAACCCGGCGTGCGGGTGCTACTACAGCGACGTCTACTGGATCACGTTCGCGGCCATGGTCCCGGCCGACGATCCGCGCTACGTCGTCGGCGTGATGATGGACGCCCCGCACCGCACCGCCGATGGCCAGCCGGGCACCACCGCGGCGCCGCTCATCCACAACATCTCCTCGTGGCTGCTGCAACGCGAGAACGTGCCGCTGTCACCCGACCCGGGGCCGCCGCTGACGCTGCGGCAGGAGTGAGCCGGAGCGCCCACCCCGACGCCGGTACTGTGTCATGGCCATGAAGTTGCGTCCCTCGCACCCGGTCGGTGCCGACCTCGCGTCCCTGACCGAACTCGTCGGCGCCACCCGCGTGCGGTCGCAGGACGCGGGCGCACCGGCCGACGTCCGCGTGACCGGGGTGACGCTGCGCGGGCAGAGTGCCCAGCAGGGCGACCTGTTCGCGGCGCTGCCCGGCGCCACCGCCCACGGCGCCACGTTCGCCGCCGACGCCGTCGCCCGCGGCGCCGTCGCGGTGCTGACCGATCCCGACGGTGCGGCTCGGCTCGACGGTCTCGACGTGCCGGTGGTGGTGCATCCACGGCCGCGGTCGGTGCTCGGTGAACTCGCCGCCACGGTCTACGGCCGGCCCTCGGAGCACGTCCAGGTCATCGGCATCACCGGCACCTCCGGCAAGACCACCACGACGTACCTGGTGGAGGCCGGGCTGCGCGCCGCGGGCCGCGTCGCCGGGCTCATCGGGACCGTGGGCATCCGCATCGACGGGCGCGCCGAGCCCAGTGCGCTCACCACACCGGAGGCACCCGACCTGCAGGCGCTGCTGGCGGTGATGGTCGAGCGGGGCGTCGACACCGTGGTCATGGAGGTGTCCAGCCACGCCCTGGTGCTCGGCCGTGTGGACGCCATCCGTTTCGCCGTCGGCGGGTTCACCAACCTCAGCCGCGACCACCTGGACTTCCACCCCACGATGGACGACTACCTGGACGCCAAGGCGCGCCTGTTCGATCCGCGATACCCCACGCACGCCGCGCGGGCGGTGATCTGCGTCGACGACGAGTGGGGCAGGCGGATGCTGCAACGCGCCACCGCGCCCGTCACCGCGAGCATCGACGGGCACGGCAGCGGCTGGCTGGCCGAGGACGTGACCGCCACCGGCCGGGCCGGCCAGGACTTCGTCGCGGTCGACCCCCGCGGGGGCAGGCATCGGCTGCACGTCGCGCTGCCGGGGCGCTACAACGTGGCCAACGGCCTGTTGGCGGTGGCGCTGCTCGACGCCGTCGGCGTGCCGCCCGAGGAGGCGGCGGCCGGCCTGGCGACGGCCACCGTCCCGGGCCGCCTCGAGCCCGTCGACCGCGGGCAGGACTTCCTCGCCGTCGTCGACTACGCCCACAAGCCGGGCGCATTGCGCGCCGTGCTGGAGACGCTGCGCGGCCAACTGGGTGCGGGCGCAGCTGGACGCATCGCCGTGGTGTTCGGTGCCGGCGGCAACCGGGACCGCGGCAAACGCGCGCCGATGGGCAGCGTCGCCGCCGAGTTGGCCGACCTGGTGGTCGTCACCGACGACAATCCGCGCGACGAGGAGCCGTCCGCGATCCGCGCCGAGATCGTCGCCGCCGCCCGGGCCGCTGCCGGTCCCGGCACCGAGGTCGTCGAGATCGGTGATCGGCGCGCGGCCATCGAGCATGCGGTCCGGTGGGCGCGCGCCGGTGACGTCGTGCTGGTTGCGGGCAAGGGGCACGAGTCCGGCCAGACCGCGGCGGGACGGACGCGGCCGTTCGACGACCGCGACGAAGTGGGCTCGGCCCTCGACGCATTGGGAGTGAGACGATGATCGCACTGTCCCTGACCCGCATCGCCGAGATCGTCGGAGGCCGCCTGGCCGACGTCGACCCGGCCGTCGCCGCGCAGCTGACGGTCACCGGCACGGTCGAGTTCGACTCGCGGGCCGTCACCGAGGGCGGGCTGTTCCTCGCGCTGCCCGGGGCGCGGGCCGACGGCCACGACTTCGCGGCCGCCGCCGTGGCGGCGGGTGCGGTCGGGGTCCTGGCGGCCCG
>NZ_JBYVYK010000107.1:0-3345 GCF_058148405.1 Mycobacterium sp. DHQP2018-32-09
ACCGCGGCCGCGGCGGCGGCCACCGCGATCACGAGCGCCCCCGCGAGGAACGGCCACCGCGGGCCGGTGGTGCCGAATACGCACGTCGCGACCGCGGCCGCCAGTACGACGGCCGCACCCGGATCGGGGAGGTGCTGCGGCGGTGTCGTGGGAGCCAGCACGGCGTCGCGGGCGGCGTCCCACGTGCGGTGCCGCGCCGGTGGCGGCAGGTGTGCCACCAGCAGCAGCGTGTCGCCGTCGCGGATGCCGTTGTCGCGCAGGGACTCCGCATCGTCGAGCAGCTCGCCGGAGAGCCGGGCCAGCCGACGGTGTACGCCGTCGCCGGCACGCGCCAGGACGGCGATCTCGGGCAGCACACTCGCCACGGGCACGGTCTCGGGCACCACGACGTCGACGGGGTCACCGTCGGCGTGGATGGTCAGCCGGCACGACGTCATCGATCCCCCCGGGTCCGCGTGGCACTGGTCTCACGCTAACCGGCCGTGGGACACCCGATGCGCACCAAAAGATCTCGCGATCGGATGGAACCGGACGGCGCCCCGGTGCGTCCAATCACGTGATGGACCTCGACAAGGTGGCCGATCCGCCCCAGATCCCGCGCACCGCGCCCGCCAATCCGGCTGCGCGATTGCTACCCGTGCTGATGCTCGCGGCGGGGGTGGGCATGGCGGTGGTGTACTTCCGGTCCGGCGCGGCGGCGCGCGGACCGACCATGCTGGTGTTCCCGCTGTTGATGGCGGTGTCGGTGCTGGGGTCCTTGGCACACGGGGCACGCGGCACGCGCCGCGTCGCGGAACTGGACGAGGCGCGGTGCCGCTACCTCCGTCATCTCGACGCGGTCGACGCCCACGCGGCCGCCGCCGCGGCCGCACAGCATGCCGAGAGCCACGCCGCCCATCCCGAACCCGATGCGCTGTGGGCCGTGGCGTGCGGGCCGCGGGCCTGGCGGCGGACGGCGGAGTCCGCCGACTTCTGCCACGTCCGGGTGGGGGTGGGTGCCCGCCCACCCCAGAACCCGCTCGGCGCGCCCGCGACGCTGACGTCCGAGGACGTCGACCCGTTCAGCGCCGAGGCCGCGGCCCGACTGCTGGCGGTGCGCGCCGCCGTCCCCGACGTGCCGGTGACCGTGGACCTGCGGGCGCACCGTGTCATCACGCTCGGCGGGACGGCCGACCAGGCGCGGGCCCTGGCCCGGGCGATGGTCTGTCAGCTCGCCGTCGCGCACCCTCCCGACGAGGTGCGGATTGCCGCGTACGTCACCGACGCGGCCGCGTGGGACTGGCTGAAATGGCTTCCGCATCATGGCGATTCGGGTGGGGTGCACGTCGTCGTGGTGGTCGAGGGACCCGCCGGTCCCGTCGAGCGCGCCGGGGTGACGCTGCTGCGGGTGGGGGCCGCCGACCGGCCGGCGATCGACGTCGGCGCCGCCCCCGACCGCCACGACGCGATGTCGTCCGCGGCGGCGGTCGCATGTGCCAAACGGGTCGCGGCGATCGTCCGGGACTCGGCGGTGGTGCGGGACACCGCGTGGCCCGCCCTGTTGGGCATCGACGACCCGGAAGCCGTCGACCCGGTGTGCGCCTGGCGTCCCCGCGACGCGCGCGGGCGGTTGCGGGTCCCCATCGGCGTCGACGAGGCCGGGGTCCCCGTGGACCTCGATCTCAAGGAGGCCGCTCACGGCGGCATGGGTCCGCACGGGTTGTGCGTGGGGGCCACCGGTTCGGGGAAGTCCGAGCTGTTGCGCACGCTGGTGGCGGGACTGGTGGCCACGCATTCGCCGGATGCGCTGAACCTCGTGCTGATCGACTTCAAGGGCGGCGCCACGTTTCACGGCTTCGAGCCGCTGCGTCACGTCGCGGCGGTCATCACCAACCTGGCCGACCGGACCCACCTGGTGGCGCGGATGAAGGATGCGCTCGCCGGGGAGATGACGCGCAGGCAGGAGCTGCTGCGTGCGGCCGGAGACTTCGCCGGCCTCGCCGACCACGACCGGGCGCGCGCCGCGGGCGTCGCGCTGCCGCCACTGCCGGTGCTGCTCGTCGTGGTCGACGAGTTCTCCGAACTGCTGGCACACCAACCGGATCTGGCCGAACTGTTCGTGGCCATCGGACGGGTGGGCCGCTCCCTGGGCATGCACCTGCTGCTGGCCAGCCAGCGTCTCGACGAGGGCAGACTGCGCGGTCTCGAGTCGCACCTGTCGTATCGCATTGCACTGAAGACCTTTTCGGCCGCCGAGTCCCGTGCGGTACTGGGCAGTGCGGCTGCCCACGACCTGCCGAACACCCCCGGGGTCGCGCTGCTGCAGACCGCCGACGGCGACGTGGTGCGATTCCGGGCGTGCTACGCATCGCAACCCGTCACGCGCCGGGCGCCCGTCGCGGAGGCGGTGCGCCCGTTCGTCCGCTGCGGCGACGCCGCACCGGTGGCGTCACCACGGGGCACCCGCTCGGTGCTCGACGCCGTGCTCGACGGGCTGGCGGGTCACGGCAGGGCGGCCCACGTCGTCTGGGCGCCGCCGCTGACCGCCTCGCCACACCTCGGGGAGCTGCTGCCGCCCGCGGCGTCGTGGCGCGTGCCGCTCGGGGTGGTGGACGATGCGTTCGCCCAGCGGCGCGACGTGCTGATGGCCGACCTCGACGGTCTCGGCGGCAACGTCGCCGTCGTCGGCGGACCGCGTGCCGGCAAGTCCACCGCCGTGCGCACCCTGGTGACGGCGCTGGCCGCGCTGCATCCGCCCGCCGGCGCCCAGGTGTACGTCCTGGACTTCGGCGGCGGCGGGCTGCGGGCGGTGGCGGAGCTGCCGCACGTCGGCGCGGTGGCGGGGGCGGCCGACGTCGAGCTGGCGCGCCGCATCCTGACCCGCGTGCGGTCCACCGTGACCGACCGCACCGGGTCCGACCGCACCGAATCAGAGCGCGCGCCGACGGATGCTCCCGCGGCGCGCGTGTTCCTGGTGATCGACGGCTGGGCGGCGGCGCGGGCCGCACTCGACGACCTGGACGACGTCGTCGCCGACGTCACCCGCCAGGGCCTTGCGGTGGGCGTACACGTGGTCGTCGCCGCGTCGCGATGGGCGGATCTGCGGCCGGCGCTCAAGGACCAGCTGGGTACCCGCATCGAGCTGCGCCTCGGCGAACCGGCGGAATCGGAGACCGACCGCGCCATGGCGCGCCGCCTCGTCGGCGCGCCTCCCGGCCGTGGCAGCACCCGCAACGGCCTGGAGTTCGCGATTGCCCTGCCGTGCAACGCGTCTCGCGCCCGAGCGCTACGGCACCCCGGGCCCGGCGCACCGCCCGTGCTGCCCCTGCCGCGGCGGGTGGCCCACGCGACGCTGCCGACCGACAG
>NZ_JBYVYK010000108.1:0-2654 GCF_058148405.1 Mycobacterium sp. DHQP2018-32-09
CGGCTGGGCGACCTGCGGGCGGCCGATGCGCTCGACCGCCTCGAGACGTCCTGTGCGGTGGGCACGTTCACCCGGGCGTATGCGCGTGCGTTGACCGCAGGCGACGCCGACGAGCTGACCCGCGCCGCGGAGTCCTTCGCCGCGCTGGGCATGTCGGGCATCGCCTCGGACGCGGCGCGGCAGGCGCAGGCCGCGCGGAGATAGGCCTGCCCACTCAATCCCGTTGCGGGCGTTCGCGTTCCGTGACCCATTCGGGCTTCGGGGTCGGCGGGGTGGCGCCGTAGACCATCTGGTCGAAGTGACCGGTGGACTCCCGCGTCGGAAATCCCTGGGCACGCGAGTTCCGGATGAACCTGGCGACGAGGATCGCGATCGCGACGACGATGAACGCGACCAAGACGATCTTGACGATGGCCATGTCGACGAGGGTAGTCGTTGCGCGCGGGCACAGGTGGCGCGACCGCGGTGCAAGACCATCCGTCACCATCCGTCGATGCGCGCGCCCGAGGCATGTCACGTCGATGACAGGGGTACGCCGCCTATGATCGATCTAGGGAACGGTCGAACCGTGGGGGGCGTGGTGGGTTTACTCGACGGCTTTCTGTCGACCTGGTCGAACGCGCGCAAGACGTTCGGACGAGGCACACCTCAGACCGGCGAGGCCTTCGACCAGAGCAGCCAGTTCAGTCGCATGCAGACGACCGTGCAGTCGGCGGCCCCCGGCGATCGGTGGTCCGGCACCGCGGCAGCTGCCTACGGTAAGGCAAACGCCGACCACGGCAAGGTCTTCGACGAGCTGGCGGCACTGGACCGGCGGCTGGCCGCGACGGTCAGCCAGTCCGCTCAGGTGGTGGCGGCAGGACGCGAGAAGCTCGACGGCGTGAAGTCCTGGGTGGTCGACGCCGCCTCGAGCCTGCCGCCGGGCAAGGACCGCGAACGGCTGCTCGTCCCGATCGTCAAGAACGGGCTCGGACAGATCACCGACATCATGACCGCGTCGAACACCGAACTCAATCGCCTGGGGGGCGAAGTGCGCAAGATTGGCGCCGGCTATCAGCTGCTGGGAAACCAGAAGTTCGCACCCGCGTCGGGTCCCAGTCCCGACGTCCAGTTCGCGGGTGGTGCCGATCCGTATTCGCCTGGGGTGGAAAAGGAAGTCGAGCGGGGCCCGCTGACGCCGGGGAGACCTGCGGACCCATCGGATCCGTTCGTCGGGAACCCGAACTTCGGCCAGTGGGAGACGGTGTCGACCTCCCCGACCGGGCCGTACCCGCCGGTCACACCGGAGTATCGACCGTTTCCCGAGGGCACGCCGCTGAAGGTCGGACCGACGACGGGGTTGTACGTCCCCGGCCAGACGTGGGTCGCCGACGAGGACGCACCCATCGTGCAGTACCGGGAGGGATACCGATTTCAGATCGCCGGACAGCAGGCGACCGACATCACACGAGTGGTGACGGTGAACGGCGAGACCCAGGTTCAGCGCTGGGTAGGCAACGTGTACGAGTATCAGCGCAACACGTCGACCTCCGCGGGCGGTGACTTCAGTGGCCTGCCGCCCGTTCAGAACATCGACAACACGTGGAAGCCGATCTCGCTGCCGGAGATTGCCAACCTGTCGGCCAAGAACGGTGGCGTCACGTACTACCTCCCCGACGGTTGCGGGGGCACGGTGAACTTCGTCGACGGCGCTCCGGTAGCGCAGGGGCTGCCGCCGACACCACCGATCATGACGGTTCCCCGATGAAGCGGAACGTGACGGCCATCGGCGCCGCCCTTATGGTGGCCGTGGCGTCCCCAGCGATGTCGGCCTGTTCGTCGCCCGACCGACCAACCTCGGATTGCGACACCGTGCACTCGATGCTCGAGTTCAACCAATCGCACAACGAAAGACTGGCGGCGCAGTCGACTTCCAATGAGCCCGTCGAGACCGACATCTCTGACTACCGCGCCTGGGCAGACGAGCTGAAGCAGCGCGCCGCGAAGGTCACCGACCCCGGACTGGCGCAGCATGCGCAAGAGATGGCCAACCTGGCATCGCGGACCGTCGGCGTCGTGGAGCAGGCGCGAGATGACGCGCAGTCATCCCCGCCGTCGGGACCACCGCCCTGGGTGGCCGAGTACTCGGCGCTGAACAAGCAGTTCCGCGCCGAGGTCAGCGCCCTGGACGCAGCCTGCCCCGGGGATTCTCCGCCAACGGGCTGACGGCGGGTTTCACGGGCAATCGGTGCACGGCCCACCGGCCCGATTCCCGTCCACCGCGTCGTCGCGGCCGCCCTAGAATCGAATCCAGCACGCTTCGCCGAAGGGACCACGATGACCGGCCAGTTCTATCTCAGTGACACCGGGCTGTCCCCGCTGTCCGAGATCCACTCCCAGGTCGCCAGCGGCCTGGGCGGTCTGGCCAGCAGCGGTGGTCCGTCGGCGGCGCAGGTCGCGCAGTCGTTCGGCAACATCGCCCACGGCGTCAACACCGCACTCGACGGCGTCACGGCCAGCCGCGCCGGCACCATCAAGACCACGCAGGGCGCCAGCCAGACCATCTCCGACCTGATCACCAAGGCCAACCAGCTCTACGGCAAGGGCGACGTCGAGGGCGCCGACAAGCTCAAGGCCGCCGCGGAGGCCCTCGAGGCCGGCGGCGCCGGGGGCGC
>NZ_JBYVYK010000109.1:0-1834 GCF_058148405.1 Mycobacterium sp. DHQP2018-32-09
CGCGGGGGGCGCCGGCGGCAACGCCCACGCCGTCGGCGGCAAGGGCGGCAAGGGCGGCAACGGCGGACCGGCCTCGGGGGGTACGTCCAACACCGGTGGTGCCGGTGGCGCGGGGGGTGCAGGCGGTCCCGGCGGCACCCGGGGCGCCGACGGCAGCTCGGGGGGCGACGCTCGCTGATTGCTGCGTCCGCGGGCCCCAGCCCGGCGGTAGGGTCGTAGGCGAACACTCGACACGCGTGGCGAGGGGAGCCGTGTCATGGGACTACAGCCCGACGTCAGTCCGTATGGGTCGCAGACCGTCACGGGACCGGGGTGGCCGAACGTCGACGAGGACGCGCTGGCGGCTGCCGCCGCGCAGTACGAGGCGTTCGCCGGCAGGATGACCGGGTCGGTGGTACCGCAGCAACAGAGCCAGTTGGCGTCGCTGGCGGCGAAGTGGACCGGCGGCGGGGCCGCCGCCGCGTCCGGCGAGGCCACGACCATCATCGGCGGGCACGAGGCCAACGCCGCGCAGGCCGCTGCGATCGCGCTGAAGCTGCGAAGCATGGAAGTGGCCGTGGCCAGGACCAAGGCCCTGGTCAACGCCACCGCGCTGGAGGTGCAGAACGAATGCACCGCCATCCAGGCGATGCCGGTGAGCAACACCGCCGAACTCGTCCAGAGCCGAATCAAGATGGGGCTCGCCCAGAACACCGCCTACGTCAACGCCGGCGCCGCCGAACTCGCCAACGGCCTCGGCGTGCCGGCCACCACGCCGCCCACCGGCGCGCCCGGCGGTGAACAGGCGGCGCAGGCCGGCGGCAAGGGTTCGCAAGAGGGCATGCAGATGATGATGCAGATGGCTCAGATGGCGGCCCAGTTGCCGCAGCAGCTGGGCGGCATGATCACTCAGGCGCCGCAGCAACTGATGCAACCGTTGCAGCAGCTCGCGCAACCGCTGCAACAGCTCACCTCGATGTTCGGCGGCAAGGGCGGCGGCGCGAGCCCCATGAACGCGATGCCGTTCTCGTCGTTCTCCAACCATCCACTGGCCGGCGGTAGCGGCCCCGGCAGCGGGGCGGGCCTGGTGAAGGCGGCCTCGTTGCCGGGTTCCGGGGGAGTGGGCGCTCAGACCCCGCTGATGGCGAGCTTGGTCGGCGCTTCGCCGACCGCCCAGGTCGCGCCCATGGGGGCCGCGGGCGGGACCGGCGGTGGGGTGGCACCCGTCGCGGCGGGAATGGGTGGCGGCATGGGCATGATGCCGCACCACCGCGAGGGTGGTGGCGGCACGGCCTCGTCGCTGGCGCCACCGGCCGCCCTCGAGTACGACCTCGGCGAGGACGACGACGATGACTGGTGAGACGACTGGTGACATGACGGATCCGTCCGGCCGATTCGAGGAGGCGAGACGCCGATGAGCAGTCCGCTGGAAAAGCCCGAGGGCATCAACTGGGATCCCGCGTCGGTGCAGTTGCCCACCCCGCCCATGCTGCCGCCGGGTCCGGACGCCATGAGCATGACCATCTCGGCGGTGCTGCCGACATTGGCGGCGCCGCTGGAAGCCAACGTCGCCGCCCTGCAGGCCAAGGAGACCATGTTCTCCGGCAAGGTCGTGGCCGCCCAGTCGGCCTATGAGAACGCCGACGATTCCGGCGGTCAGTCGGTGGGACAGATCGGACAGGTGATGGGGCAGATGACCCAGATGGGTCAGCAGGCTGCCCAGCAGGCCTCCGGTGCAGGTGGCGGCGGCGGTGGTTTCGGCCAGATGATGCAGCAGGCGATGCAGGCCGCCACCGGCATGGCGCAGCAGGCAGGGGGCAAGGGCGGTGGACCGGCAGGCGGTCAGGCCGGCGCC
>NZ_JBYVYK010000110.1:0-1625 GCF_058148405.1 Mycobacterium sp. DHQP2018-32-09
TCGCGTCCCGGGCGCTCCGCTGCCGCAGGCAAGCTCGGGTACGCCGCTGCCGCAAGGTAGCTCGGGCACGCCGCTGCCCGCGGGCGCACCCGGAACCCCGGTGCCTGCGGCCGCTCCGGGCGCCCCGGCTCCCGCGGCCGCTCCGGGCGCCCCGGCTCCCGCGCCCGTCGCACCGGCTCAGGTGCCCGTGGGCAGCCAGGGCACGCCGCTGCCGACGGGCACCGGGACCGAAGGGGCTCCGATGCCGGCCGCGGTCCAGCAGGCCCCCGCCCCGATGAACCCCCCGGCTCCTGGCTCCGCGGGCACCCCGGTGTCACCGGCGCCCACCACCACGATGATGGCGCCGCCGCCGGCCTGATCCGCCAGCGCACCGCCACGGCCGCCGGCCTGCCCTTCGGGGCGGGTCGGCGGTCGTCGTTCGTCGAGGGCCGGCGGACCTGCGGCGACCTCAGGAGTGCAGGGACCACCAGCGGTACAGCGCGTCGAGGTTGGGGCCCTGCGCATCACCCCGGACGGCTGCCACCACCAGATCCTCGTTGTTGGTCCAGGCGAGCGTCGGCAGATCACGCTGGTACCCGCAGAACAGCGTGCCCGCCACCTTGTCGGGGGAGGCGTTGCGCCGCCACGGCCCCGGCGACTGGATGGCCCCGGGGCAGTTGACCACGTTCGAGTTGGCGATGACGTCCTCGAACGCCTTCTGCAGCGCCTGGGCGTCGGCCACCAACGTGTAGGTCGCCAGTACCGGCCCGCCGGCATCGGCGTTGCCCTCGCAGCCGAACTTCGCCAGGGCGCCCTTGGGAGTGGCGACGGGTTCGCACGCCGCGGGCGGGTAGCCGGCGGGAAGCATGCCCTTGAGCGTGGCCCTCGCGTCGTCCTCGGACATCGCCGGGGTGGTCGGCGTCGGGGCGGGGGTGCCTGCGGTGTCGTCGGACCCACCGGAGAACCACGCCAGCAGCGCGACGATGCCGCCGATCAGGATCACCGTAGCCACACCAATGACGATGGGCCGCAACGCAATACTGGGCGCCGGCCGCGGTGCACGCTGACGCGGGATGACCGGCGGAGGGGCGGCAAAGGCACCCGACCACGGACCCTCGTCGTGCGGCTCGAACGGCCGTAGGGGTCCCGACGGATGCTCGCCGGCGACCGGTAGTGCGCCCGAGACCGTGGGGCCGGGGAGCGCGGCGTCGGGAACCGGATCGACGCCGACCTCGGCCTGCCACTCGTATTCGCGCGCCGCTGCGCTCTCGGGGTGTTGCCGGGGTATGCGCAGCGGACCGGTGTAGTTGGGATGCACGTCGTAGTTCCGGACGTCCGGCTGTTCGGACGGCTCCGGCTCCTCGGGCGGGGGCTGCGTCACGCGGGCACCCCGGCACGGCTCGCGATCACGTCACTGCTCCTGAAATCGTCCCCGGCGATGTCGGAATCCCTTCTGGCATCCGCGTCCGGCGAATCGGCCGGCTGCCGTAATGAGGGTAATGGCCGAACGCCCCGGACGCGGGTGCGTATGGCGACGCGTCGGCTACATCCGCCGCGCCAGGTCGTCGTCGCCGCCCCGGCCGTGCCGCGGCGGTTCCACGGGTGGCGGTCCGGCGGCAGGCGCCGCCGGACCGGGGGCCGCTGCG
>NZ_JBYVYK010000111.1:0-1546 GCF_058148405.1 Mycobacterium sp. DHQP2018-32-09
GCTGGACGCCGCCCTGGGCGCGGGGGCCGGCGCGGCGTGGCGGCGGCTGCACGAGCGATCCCGCCGACTGTGGGACCTGGTGGGCGAACCGGTGCTGCGGCGACCGGTGTCGCTGCCTGCCCTGGCGCGGATGAGCACGCGGCCGGCGGATCTGCGGGTGGTCGCGCCGTGGACGACGCTGCGGGCGCTGGGCCGCCGGATGTTGCCCGATCCCCGGTTGCGCACGTGGCTGGACCGGTATGCGACGTATTCCGGGTCCGATCCGCGCCGCACGCCCGCGGTGCTGTCGGTGACGGCGTTCGTCGAGCAGGAGTTCGGCGCGTGGTACGTCCCCGGCGGTTTGCACCGCATCGTCGATGCGGTCGCGCGGCGGTGTGAGGAGTTGGGCGTGGAGATCCGCACCGGCTGCCCGGTGGAGTCGGTGCTGGTGGAGGACGGCCGGGTGCGCGGGGTGCGCGTCGGGGCCGAGGAGATCGGGGCCGGGGAGATCGAGGCCGACGCGGTGGTGTGCAACGCCGACGCCACCGCGCTGTATCACCGGTTGCTGCCGGCGTCGGCGGCGCGGCCGGTCGCCCGCACCTTGCGGCGCACCGCGCGCTCGATGGCCGGGTTCGTCCTGTTGCTCGGGTTGTCCGGCAGGCAGCCGGGCGCGGCGCACCGGGTGTACTTCCCCGCCGACTACGACGCGGAGTTCGACGCGGTCTTCGGCAGGCGTCCGCACCCGGTCGAGGATCCGACCGTCTACGTGCATGCCCCCGACGAGCCGGCGTTGCGGCCCGACGACGACTCCGAGGGGTGGTTCGTGCTGGTGAACGCGCCCGCACACGATCCCGCTCGCGGCGTGGACTGGGACGCACCCGGGCTGCGGGAGCGGTACGCCGACCGGGTGCTCGACGTGCTGGCGGCGCGCGGCGTCGACGTGCGGCCGCGCCTGCGGTTCGTCGAGACGGTGACGCCCGCGGATCTGGAGCGCCGGACGGGCGCTCCGGGTGGGGCGATCTACGGGACGGCGTCGCACGGGCCACGCGCGGCGCTGCGGCGGCCCGCCAACCGCAGCCCCATCCCGGGCCTGTACCTGGTGGGTGGTTCGGCGCATCCCGGTGGCGGCATCCCGCTGGTGCTGATGTCGGCGGAGATCGTGGCGGGCCTCATCGGTCCCGCGGGAACTCCCGGGGCATCGCGCGACGTACGCCCTGGATCAGCTGGCCCAGGCCGATCACCCCGACCACGGTCCAGGCGATCGTGAGCGATCCCGCGAAGCTCCAGCCCAGCAGCGGCATCCGGTCACCGAACGCCGCGACCCCGGCAGCGGCGACGCCGACGAGGATCAGCCGGGTGGGCCGTTCGGCGACGGTGACGGCGCCGACGCCGGGCATGCCGACCGCCTGCGCGCGGGCGCGGACGTATTCGAGCAGGATCACCAGCGCGCCGGCGGCGAGCGCCCAGCCCCACGGTGCGCCGAGGGCGACGAGGATGGCGGCGAGGACGCCGTCGCCGACGCGGTCGGCGACGGAGTCCACGACCGCGCCGAGCGGTCGGGCGCGGC
>NZ_JBYVYK010000112.1:0-1310 GCF_058148405.1 Mycobacterium sp. DHQP2018-32-09
TGAACTACCCCAGGTTTTGTTCCTACTCGGGTGCGAGGGCCGGGGTTGGCTGGCTCGCGGGGTGTGAGGTGCCGGTGAGGGCGGCCTCGTACTCAGCTGGTGGAACGTAGCCGAGGGTTTCGTGCAGGCGGTCCTGGTTGTACCAGGCCACCCATCCGGCGGTCGCCAGTTCGACGTCATCGACGCATCGCCAGGGTGTGCCGCGGTTGATCAGTTCGGTCTTGTATGCGGCGTTGACGGCTTCAGCGAGGGCGTTGTCATAACTATCGCCGCGGGACCCGACCGACGGTGCGATGCCGAGTTCGGCCAGCCGGTCGGTATAGGCCAGCGATAAGTATTGCGATCCGCGGTCGGAATGATGGATCAACTCGGATAGATCGGTATTCGACTGCCACACAGCATGATTGAATGCCTGCAGTGGAAGATCTTCGGTGCGCATCGTGGTTGAGACGGCCCACCCGGCGATCTTCTTGGTGGCTGCATCGGTCACGAACGCGGTGTAGCAAAACCCCTGCCAGGTCCGCACGAAGGTGATGTCGGCGACCCAGAGCCGGTTGGGTGCTGCCGCCTTGAACTGGCGGTTGACCAGGTCGGTCGGCCGCGCATCGGCGGGGTCGGTGACCGTGGTGAACACCGGCTTGCCGCGCTGGGCCCCGCGTAGACCGGCTTTGCGCATCAGCCGGCGGGTCTGCTCTCTGCCCACGTCCCAGCCCTTGCGCTTCATGGCGCGGTGCATCTTCTGGACGCCGTAGACCGAGTAGTTCTGCCGGTGCACCTCACGCAGGTCGGCGATCAGCTGTTCGTCGCGGATGGCGCGATCTGAGGGTGGGCGGGTCCGGGCGGCCCGGTAGCCCCGGGAGCTGAGGAATCCCGGGATTGCTGCCCGCAAGATGCGGCAGATGAGCTCGACCCCGAATTGATCGCGATGTGCATCGATGTAGGCGATCATTTCGTCGCGGGGCGGTCGAGCTCCGCTGCGAAAAACGCAGACGCGGACCTCAAAATCTCATTGGCCCTGCGTAGGTCAGCGACTTCTCGCTTGAGCCGGCGAATCTCGGCGTGCTCGGAGCTGGACGTACCGGCCCGCTCCCCAGCATCGACCTGGGCCTTACGCCGCCACCTACGCAGCGACTCCTCCGAGATGCCGAGTTTGCTCGACACAGACTTGATTGCCTCGAACTCCGATACTTCCGAGGCCTCCAACGTGGTGTCCAACAATCGCAACGCACGATCACGAAACTCCGGCGAATACTGACGGGGCATGATTCTGATCCTCCTATAAAGATCGGAACAAAACCCGGGGTAGTTCA
>NZ_JBYVYK010000113.1:0-1038 GCF_058148405.1 Mycobacterium sp. DHQP2018-32-09
GGCGGGGCCGCCGCACCGCCCACCGCCGCCACCGGGTCCACGACGCCGTTACCGACGCGGGGATCCCAGCCCGCCGCCGGCCGGATGGCGGTGGCCTCGATGCGTGCCATCACCTGCCGTGCCGACAGTTCGGGCGAGCGCGCCCGGATCACGGCGGCCAGCCCCGCCACCACGGGCGCGGCGTAACTGGTGCCGGACAGACCGCCGACGAGCCCGTCGCCGCTGGGTGCCAGCGACACCAGGTCCCGTCCCGGCGCGGCCACGTCCACCCACGGACCGGCGAGGCTGAAGTCCGCCGGACGGCCCTCGCGGTCGACGGCGCCGACCGTCAGCACGTAGTCGTCGTACCAGGACGGGCTGGCCACGGTGCGCACGCCCGCCCAGTCCGGGACGTTGCCCGCCACCGGGTTCTGTTCCCCGCACCCGCCGGATCCGCCGGATCCGCCGGCATTGCCCGCAGCGACCACCACGACGACGTTCTTCACGTCGACGGCGTAGGCCAGGGCCGCACCGAGGGCCCGGTCGTCCATCGCCTCGTCGGCGGGGCCGCAGGCCACCGACGACACGTTGACGACGGTGGCTCCGGCGTCGGCCGCGGTGCGCACCGCCTGGGCCATGGTCCGCACGTCGCCGACGCCCGCCTCGCCGTCGCCGACCACGCGGTAGGTGGCGCTGGACTGCCGGATCGAGAGGATGGTGGCCTCGGGCGCGATGCCCGCGAAGCCGCCGTCGGCGACGCCGGCGACGAGGCCCGCCACCATGGTGCCGTGCGCATCGCAGTCCTGCGTCCCGTCCCCGCTCGACACGTAGTCCCCGCCGGGCACCAGCCGGGGCAGCAGGCGATGCCGTGCCACTCCGGTGTCGATCACCGCAACCGTCTGTCCCGCACCGCGACTCAGTCGCCACAGCACCCGGGCGGCGGCCGCGGTGAGGACCGGGGTGCCGCCGTCCTGGGTCGTGGCGGGGGTGCGGCACTGCTCGACGCGCTCGGTCGGCGCGGGAGGCGACGGCGCCGCCGGACGCGGCAGCGCGGCCGCG
>NZ_JBYVYK010000114.1:0-1004 GCF_058148405.1 Mycobacterium sp. DHQP2018-32-09
TCGCCGTAGCCCTGCACGCATTCGGGATCCGGCCCGTCCAACGGCAGCCCGGTGAAGAACTTCGCCGCCATGC
This sequence comes from Mycobacterium sp. DHQP2018-32-09, assembly GCF_058148405.1. Taxonomy (NCBI): domain Bacteria; kingdom Bacillati; phylum Actinomycetota; class Actinomycetes; order Mycobacteriales; family Mycobacteriaceae; genus Mycobacterium; species Mycobacterium sp. DHQP2018-32-09. The sequence goes on from NZ_JBYVYK010000114.1 coordinate 74, forward strand.
ACCCACCCCGACACGCGTCGAAGTGGTTGCAACTGGCACACGCCCCCGCCGACTGCGGCTCCCGCAACTCGGCGAACAACGCCGAGTTCTGCCACACGTCCCCGAACCCGTTGCTAGTCAGCACGTTCCCCGCCAAGAACTTCTCGTGGATCGCAAACGGACAGGCATACACGTCACCCACCGGATCGATCAAACACACCACCCGACCCGCACCGCACAGGTTCAGACCGGGGAGGGCCTGCCCGTACGCCGACAGGTGGAAGAACGAATCACCGGTGAGCACCCGCTCGCCATGGGCCACCAACCAGTCATAGAGCTGCCGCTGCTGAGCCGCCGTCGGATGCAACTCGTCCCACACGTCGGCACCCCGACCCGAGGGCCGCAACCGCGTGATCCGCAACGTCGCCCCATACGCATCGGCCAACGCCGCGAACTCGTCGAGCTGACCCACGTTGTGCCGGGTCACCACCACCGAGATCTTCGCGTCGCGAAACCCCGCGGCGCGCAGGTTCTCCAACGCCCGCACCGCCATCGCGAACGAACCCGGACCACGCACCGCGTCGTTCACCTCCGCCGTCGCCCCGTCCAGCGAGATCTGCACGTCCACGTAGTCACTGGCCGCCAGCCTCGCCGCCACCACCTCGTCGATGCGCACCCCGTTGGTGGAGAACTTCACCCCCACGTGATGCTCGGTGGCGTAATCCACCAACTCCCAGAAGTCCGACCGCACCGTCGGCTCACCACCACCGATGTTCACGTAGAACACCTGCATGCGCTCCAACTCGTCGATGACGTCCTTGCACTGCCGCGTGGTCAACTCCCGCGGATCCCGCCGCCCCGACGACGACAGACAATGCACACACGACAAATTGCACGCATACGTCAACTCCCACGTCAGACAGATCGGCGCGTCGAGACCACGCTCGAACTG
>NZ_JBYVYK010000115.1:0-981 GCF_058148405.1 Mycobacterium sp. DHQP2018-32-09
CGGTGGCGACGGCGCGACCGGGGCGACCGGCGCGGCGGGCGCATCCCATCCGACGTCGGCCGCCGATGGCGGTGCCGGCGATACCGGTGGTGGCGGTGGAGTCGGTGGTCGCGGCGGCGACGGCGGGGGCGGCGGTGCTGCGGGTGCGGGCACCGTCTCGGGAACGGCAGGTGCCAACGGTGCCGGTGGTGCCGGTGGCAATGGTGGCAGGGGTGGCACCGGCGGCCGGGGCGGCGACAGTGGGCTGGGATCCGGCGGTGCCGGAGGTACTGGGGGACAAGGGGGTTCGGCCGGTGTGGGCGGCGACGCCGGCACCGGCGGAGTGATCGGAACGGGGACGGGGGGCGACGCAGGCGCACTCGGCGCCGGGGGTGACGGCGGTGACGGGGGCAAGGGCACCGGCAACGGCGGCCGGGGCGGTGACGGTGCGTCGATGAGCGGCGCGGGTGATGGCATCACCGTCGTCGCCGGTAATGGCGGCTCCGGTGGCATCGGCTCGGTGGGTGCGCCGGGGCAGGGCGGCAACGGGGGTACGGCAGTCGTGGTCGGCGACGGCTCGACCAGCACCGGCGGGCGGGGCGGCACCGGCGGCATCAGCTTCACCGGCGGCGGAGCGGGCGGTCAGGGTGGCGCGGCCACCGCGTCCGGGACGGGTGCCACCGCGCAGGGCGGCGCCGGCGGTACCGGCGGAGGCCAGGCCCAGGGTGGTGTGGGTGGAGACGGCGGGTCGGCGGCCGTCGACGGACCCAACGGGACGGCCGTGGGCGGGTCGGGCGGTAGCGGGGGACAGGGGCAGATCTACGGCGGCGGACGTGGCGGGACCGGCGGCGCGGCGTCGTCCACCGACGATGTCGGGAGTACCGCGACCGGCGGCGCCGGTGGCACCGGTGGCACGAGTGCCGCCACGGGAGGGGGCGCGGGCGGTGCGGGTGGCACGGCGACGTCGACGTCCGGAGCGGCCACCGGCGGTGCCGGCGGGCG
>NZ_JBYVYK010000116.1:0-959 GCF_058148405.1 Mycobacterium sp. DHQP2018-32-09
GCTGCGCGGTGGTGCTGCCGCCACGACGGCTGCTGCCGCCGCGGCGGCCGTGACCGCCTGCGGCGCCGCTCGGGACGCTGATCCCGCACTAGCCGATGCTCGGCAGCTCGTCGGCGGCGATCTCACACGCGGTCGCCTCGGCGGGCGGCCCGGCAGGTGTCCCGGCCGGTGTCTCGGCCGGTGTCTCGGTCGCTGGGAGTGGTTGAGCGAGTGGCTCACTCGGTAACGGCGCCGGCGGGAGCACGGGCTCGGGCTCGGTGATCCCCGGCTCGGCTCCCGGCTCCGGTTCGGGGTCGTCCGTGGGTTCGTCCTCGGCCTTGGGGTCCTTGGGGTCCTCGGTCTTGGGGTCCTCGGGGTCCTCGGGCTCACGCTCGGGGTCGGGATCCTCGGGCTCGGGGTCCACCGACGTGGGGTCCTCGGGTAATCCCAGGTCCGGCGGCTGCGTGCCGTCGGCGCCCGCGATGCTGCCGATCAAGTCGGCGAGCTGCGGCACCATCCCCGAGAGCCCCGAGAGCCCCGAGAGCCCCGACATACTGCCGGGGCCGGACATGCCGCCCAGCGACGGCACCGCCGCACCCAGGTCGGGCAACGGCGGCACGCCTGAACCGGCACCAGCACCCAGCTCCGGTGCCCCCGACGCGCCGCCGACCGCCGGCTGCGCCTCGATGCGGGCGACCGCCGCGTCGAAGGCCGCGGTCACCCTGTCGAACGACGAACGCATCTCGGCCACCAGGTCGGTGGCGACGTCCCGATCGACGAACGGCCGCACCTGCTGGTCCACCAGCTCACTGGCCGCCGGCACGTCACCCGCGCCGGTCGTCACGGTCCTGGCGGCCTCCAGCCACGCCGCGCGCGCTCCTGCGGGCCGGTCGTCCACCGCCAGCGCCGCGGCGACCTTGGCGTCCACGGCGGCCCACAGCTCCTCCCGCAGCCGAGCGGTGGCGGCCGCCGCCTCGGCG
>NZ_JBYVYK010000117.1:0-819 GCF_058148405.1 Mycobacterium sp. DHQP2018-32-09
GCCTGGCCGCGGTGGGTTCCGGCGCGGCCGTCGGCTTCCTGTGCGTGCCCGGCGGACCCGGCGCGGGCAACGCGTTCCTCGCGGCAGCCGTCGCCGCCACCGCGGCCGTCGTCTTCAACCTCGTTGCCACTGCCTCGTTCTCGATGATAGTGGCCGTGGCCACCGGTCCGGCCGTGGCGTGGCAGCTGCCGCCGCACACCGTCGGCGCGGTCCTGGCGACGACGGCGGTGGCTCTGCTCACCGTCGCGCCCAGGATCGCCGCGATCGCGTCCTCCGCCCGTGGTGTCGAGGTCGGTCACGCGCATCTGGACGCCCTGGTGACCGCCGCCGCGGCGGGCGTCGCCGTCGGGGCGGGCGTGGTCGCGACAACCGCGGCGAACCCGCTGCCGGGCACCGTGTTCTGCGCCGTGCTCGCCGCCGCGACGCTGCTGCGGAGCCGCGCGTACGCCGACGCCACGCGCCGGGTCTCGCTCCTGGCCGCCGGAATCTGCTGTGCGGCAGCGCTCGTCGTCGTGCTCGCGCGACTCGTTCCCGTCGCGGGCCCGTGGGCGTGCGCCCTGTTCGCACTCGGCACGCTCGGCGCGTGCGGCCGCGCGGGGAAAGTGACCGCGGGCGTCACCGTGGGCCGCGTCCTCGACGTGGCCGAATGGGCCGTCGTCGGCGCGGTGTTGCCGGTGGCGTGCTGGCTCGGTGGCGCCTACGCCGCCGCCCGCGGATGGCACGTCGCGTGACGGCCCGGTTGGCCGCGCTACCGCTGGCCGTGCTGTGCGGGCTGACCCCCTTCCCGTTGGCCGCGGCGGTGGCCCCGGCGGCTGTCGA
>NZ_JBYVYK010000118.1:0-807 GCF_058148405.1 Mycobacterium sp. DHQP2018-32-09
CGAACACCCCGATCAACGCCTCCACCGGCGCATTACCCGCCCCCGCACCGAACCGGCGACACGACCCGTCGATCTGGCGGGCTCCGGCGCGCACCGCCTCGATCGAGTTCGCCACCCCCAACCCGAGATTCTCGTGACCATGAAACCCGACCTGGGCATCGCTGCCGAGTTCGGCGACCAACGCCGCCACCCGGTCGGCCACCCCGTCGAGCACCAACGCACCCGCCGAATCCACCACGTACACACATTGGCACCCCGCGTCGGCCATGATGCGGGCTTGGGCGGCCAACTTCTCCGGGGGAATCGTGTGACTCATCATCAAGAACCCCACCGTCTCCAGGCCGAGGTCGCGCGCCAGCCCGAAGTGCTGGATCGACACGTCGGCCTCGGTGCAGTGCGTCGCGATCCGACAGATCGCCCCACCGTTGGCCTGGGCCTCCTTGATGTCCTCCTTGGTACCCACCCCGGGCAACATCAGGAACGCGATCTTCGCGTGCGTGGCCGTCTGCGCGGCCAGCTTGATCAACTCCTGCTCCGGGGTCTTGGAGAACCCGTAGTTGAAACTCGACCCACCCAACCCGTCACCATGGGTCACCTCGATCACCGGCACCCCCGCGGCATCCAACGCCGCCACGATCGCCCCGACTTCCTCGGCGGTGAACTGATGGCGCTTGTGATGAGACCCGTCACGCAGCGAGGTGTCGGTCATCCGCACGTCCCAACTCGGATCGAACCAGACCTCAGAACTCATGCTCGCGCTCCTGCCGTGACCCGCTGCTTGGCGATCTCCTCGCCGACCTTCGTCGC
>NZ_JBYVYK010000119.1:0-807 GCF_058148405.1 Mycobacterium sp. DHQP2018-32-09
CGAACACCCCGATCAACGCCTCCACCGGCGCATTACCCGCCCCCGCACCGAACCGGCGACACGACCCGTCGATCTGGCGGGCTCCGGCGCGCACCGCCTCGATCGAGTTCGCCACCCCCAACCCGAGGTTCTCGTGGCCATGAAACCCGACCTGGGCATCGCTGCCGAGTTCGGCGACCAACGCCGCCACCCGGTCGGCCACCCCGTCGAGCACCAACGCACCCGCCGAATCCACCACGTACACGCATTGGCACCCCGCGTCGGCCATGATGCGGGCCTGCGCGGCCAACTTCTCCGGGGGAATCGTGTGACTCATCATCAAGAACCCCACCGTCTCCAGGCCGAGGTCGCGCGCCAGCCCGAAGTGCTGGATCGACACGTCGGCCTCGGTGCAGTGCGTCGCGATGCGGCAGATCTCACCGCCGTTGGCCTGGGCTTCCTTGATGTCCTCCTTGGTCCCCACCCCGGGCAGCATCAGGAACGCGATCTTCGCGTGCGTGGCCGTCTGCGCGGCCAGCTTGATCAACTCCTGCTCGGGGGTCTTGGAGAACCCGTAGTTGAAACTCGACCCGCCCAGTCCGTCACCATGGGTCACCTCGATCACCGGCACACCCGCGGCATCCAGCGCCGCCACGATCGCCCCGACTTCCTCGGCGGTGAACTGATGACGCTTGTGATGCGACCCGTCACGCAGCGAGGTGTCGGTCATCCGCACGTCCCAACTCGGATCGAACCAGACCTCAGAACTCATGCTCGCGCTCCTGCCGTGACCCGCTGCTTGGCGATCTCCTCGCCGACCTTCGTCGC
>NZ_JBYVYK010000120.1:0-762 GCF_058148405.1 Mycobacterium sp. DHQP2018-32-09
GTGCGGGACGCCGCCGGCGCTGCCGTGCGCGACCGCGGCCAGCAGCGCGGAGCAACCGCCCACCAAGCCCCCACGCAACACGCCGGCGCGGAGCGCGGGCGTGGTCATGCGCGCAGAGCCTACCCGCGCCGATCAGGCGGCTCCGCCGGCCCTCGCCGATCAGGCGGCTCCGCCGGCCCGCACCGTCAGGCGGCTCCGCCTCCGTCGACCCGCAGGGTCGCCCCCGTCACGAAACTCGCCCTCGGCGACGCCAGGAACGCCACCGCCTCGGCGATCTCGGCGGGCCTGGCGGTGCGTCCGAGCGGAAGTGCCCGCCCCAGCTCGGCGTTGGTGTCGCCCCACTCGGCGAGCACGCCCTCGGTGTCGGTGGGGCCCGGCGCCACGGCGTTGACCCGCACGCCACCCGCACCGAATTCCAGCGCCCAGACCCGGGTCAGCGATTCCACCGCTGCCTTCGACGCGGCGTACGTCGACGCCCCCGGCACGGCCTTGCCCGTCACCATCGACGTGACGTTGACGATCGCACCCCCGCCGCGGGCCAGCATGCCCCGCACCACCCCGGTCGTCAGGAAGTACGTGCCACGCACGTTGACGTCGAAGGTCGCCTCGAAGCTCGCCACGTCCTGATCGAGCGCGAGCGCGCCGGGGAATGCCGCCGCGTTGTTCACCAGCACGTCGACCGGGCCCACCTGCTCGAGCAACGCGGCGATCGACGCCACGTCGGCCATGTCCGCGCGGAAGAAGCGCACCGCGGGCCCCGCT
>NZ_JBYVYK010000121.1:0-695 GCF_058148405.1 Mycobacterium sp. DHQP2018-32-09
CTGGGCCCGTCCGAGCGCTACCGCCGCTGGCTGGCCGTGCTGCGCGGCAGCGCACGGTTCGTCATCGGCACCCGCAGCGCGGTGTTCGCGCCGGTCGCCGACCTCGGTCTGATCCTGGTCTGGGACGACGGCGACGACAGCCTCGCCGAACCCCGCGCGCCCTACCCGCACGCCAGGGACGTCGCCATGCTGCGGGCCCACCAGGTGCGCTGCGCCGCGGTGATCGGCGGTCATGCGCGCACCGCGGAGGCCCAAGCGCTGGTCCGGTCCGGGTGGGCGCACGACTTGGTCGCCTCGCGTGCCACCGTGCGGGCCAGGAGCCCGCGCGTCGTCGCCATCGACGACAGCGCCCACACCCAGGAGCGCGACCCCGCCGCGCGCACCGCCCGGTTGCCGTCGATGGCTCTGGACGCCGCCCGCCGGGCGCTGGGCGCGGGCGCGCCGGTCCTGGTGCAGGTGCCGCGGCGCGGTTACGTCCCGGCGTTGGCCTGCAACCGGTGTCGAGCCATCGCCCGCTGCCGACACTGCACCGGACCCATGTCCCTGCCCGACCGCACCACGGTGGGCGCGGTGTGCCGCTGGTGCGGCCGCCACGACACCGCGCTGCGCTGCGCCCGCTGCGGGTCCGACGCCGTGCGGGCCGTCGTGGTGGGGGCGCGGCGCACGGCCGAGGAGTTGGGGCGCACCTTCCCCGG
>NZ_JBYVYK010000122.1:0-656 GCF_058148405.1 Mycobacterium sp. DHQP2018-32-09
GTCTCGCTGCCGTCGGCGCTCTCGACGCTGCTGCCCGCGGGCTCGCAGCTGGCCAACCTGCTTCCCGGCCAGGGCGCCGCCGCGGGACCTGCCGCGGGGCCCGCTGCGCCCGGCGTCCCCGCCGCGGCTCAGCCCGGCCTGGAAGGCCTTGCGCCGCTGATGTTCCCGACGTCCGCCTTGCCGTGATCCCTAGCTGAGCCCGACCCAACCGAACACCTTCGCCACGGGAGAGTCATGACATCGATGAGGACGTTGCTAATCGCGCTCGGCGCGTCGGCCGCTCTGACGATGGGCGGCCACACGGTCGCCCACGCGGAGCCGACGGCGCCGTTGCCGATGCCGATCAACGGTCTGCAGGCCCCTGGCCTGCCGGCGGTGCAGAGTCTCGGACCCGCCATCCAGCAGGCGGCCGCAGACCCGAGCAACGCCGCATCGATGCTCATGGCCGCCGCGGCGGCATTCGCGGGCAACACCGAGGCCACCCCAGACGCTCGCAACATGGCCGCCGCGGTGAACCAGTTCGTCACCGACCCGCAGCCCGCGGGCGCACCGCAGCAGGTCGCCCACGTCCCGGCGGCCGGCGCGCTGCCCGGCACCGAGGCCCACCTGCCCGCCGGGGTCAACCCGGCCCATGCCGTCGGCCCCGCCCCGGAGGC
>NZ_JBYVYK010000123.1:0-617 GCF_058148405.1 Mycobacterium sp. DHQP2018-32-09
GGGCCCCCAACGCCCCGACGGCCACAGCCGCCTCACCGGCTGGATCACCGCCGAATGCCGCGCCCTGCTCGAACCGCTGCTCGCCAAGTTCGCCGCCACCGACCCCACCCGCGTCACCCCACCCGACCCCACACCGCAGGACGGCCAGGGACCCGGCGGCACGGGAGACGACGGTCCGGGACAGGGTGCTGCGGGAGCGGCTGCCACGGCAGAGGGCGGTGCGGCAGACGGCGGCGTGGCAGACGGCGGCGTGGCAGACGGCGGCGTGGCAGACGGCGGTGCGGCAGACGGCGCTGCGGCAGAAGACGGCACGGCAGAGGGCGGCGCGGCAGACGGCGGCGCGGCACCGCAGGGTGCTGCATCTGCGTTTCCGGGGCCGCTGCTCGACGACACCGGCCGCACCCGCGCCCAACGCCACCACGACGCCCTACAGACCATGGCCCGCATGCTGCTGTGCACCAAGGGCCTCGGCGACCTCAACGGCCTCCCGGTCTCGGTCGTGGTCACCACCACCCTGCAAGAACTGCACGCCGGCGCCGGCTACGCCCTCACCGCCGGCGGCACCCGACTCCCCATGCCCGACCTCATCCGCCTGGCCGCCCACGCCCACCACTACC
>NZ_JBYVYK010000124.1:0-592 GCF_058148405.1 Mycobacterium sp. DHQP2018-32-09
AGCATCTAAGTGAATGTAGTTAACGGACAACTGCATTCGCTTGTAGAGCCACAAGAAGCAACTTTAAATAAGGTTTACGGTTGCATGTTGATGCAACAACCGATTACTAAGTCATGCTTTCCACTTTGCGGGTTAGCATGACTTACCTAATAGATGGGAAACTATTAGGTTCATCTTCTAAAAAATTACAGGTATAGAGGAATACAGTTGTTTGCTTCGCAACAACTGCATAAGAGCCTCTAGTAATTAAAATTACAGTTTTAGAGGAATACAGTTGCTTGCTTCGCACCAACTGCATAAGAGCCTGAGACATAAATCAATGTTCTATGCTCTACAAAGTTATAATGGCAGTAGTTGACTGAATGAAAATGCGCTTGTAACAAGCTTTTTTCAATTCTAGTCAGGGGCCCAACACAGAGAATTTCGAAAAGAAATTCTACAGGCAATGCAAGTTGGGGATGGGCCCCAACAAAGAGAAATTGGATTCCCAATTTCTACAGACAATGCAAGTCGGGGTGGGACGACGAAATAAATTTTGCGAAAATATCATTTCTGTCCCACTCCCACCACAAACAACGTCATATAAGGCATG
>NZ_JBYVYK010000125.1:0-570 GCF_058148405.1 Mycobacterium sp. DHQP2018-32-09
CGGCGCTGCTGGAGGTGTTGTTGGCCAAGTACGCCGCCCCGGGCATGTGCCATCCCGAGCAGGAGGTCCCGTGTGTGTCGGGGACGCCGTCGCAGGCCCAGATCGACGCCGATGCCCGCACGGTCGGGCAGCGCCGTCACGACGCGTTGGCGTTCGTGCTGCGCGCCGCCCTGGGGAAGAAGGAACTCGGCACGCTCACGGGGATGCCGACCACGGTGATCGTGCGGACCACACTGGCCGATCTGGCCGCCCGCGCCGGGATCGCGGTCACCGGCGGCGGCACGGTGATGCCCATCCCGGACCTGTTGGCGATGGCGGCCCGCAGCGACACCACGGGCTGTCTGGTCGTCTTCGACGGGGCGACGCGGGAGGTCATGGACTGCTACCGGACCCGGCGTAGCGCGAGTACGGCGCAGCGGTGGGCGTTGATCGCCCGCGACGGGGGCTGCACCAAACCCGGCTGCACCGTGGGGGCGTATGGCTCCCAGGCTCATCACGCCCGCCGAGACTGGGCCGCCGGAGGGCACACCAACGTCGATGACATGTGTTTGGCGTGTGGGTGTGACAACC
>NZ_JBYVYK010000126.1:0-566 GCF_058148405.1 Mycobacterium sp. DHQP2018-32-09
GGTGGCGATCGTGGGGTCGGGGAACATCAGTACCGATCTGTTGTACAAGTTGTTGCGGTCGCAGTGGTTGGAGCCGCGGTGGATGATCGGGATCGATCCGGACAGTGAGGGGTTGGCGCGGGCGCGCACGTTGGGGTTGGAGACCAGCCACGAGGGGGTGGATTGGCTGCTGGGTCGTGACGAGTTGCCCGATGTGGTGTTCGAGGCGACGAGTGCCTACGTGCATCGGGCGGCGGCGCCGCGGTATGCCGAGGCGGGGATCCGGGCGATCGACCTGACCCCGGCGGCGGTGGGTCCGGGGGTGATCCCGCCGGCGAATCTGCGGGCGCATCTGGACGCGCCGAACGTGAACATGGTGACCTGTGGTGGGCAGGCGACGATTCCGATGGTGCATGCGGTGAGCCGGGTGGTGGACGTGGGGTATGCCGAGATCGTGGCATCGGTGTCCTCGGCGTCGGCGGGGCCGGGGACGCGGGCCAACATCGACGAGTTCACCAAGACCACCAGTGCGGGCGTGGAGGTCATCGGTGGGGCGGCGCGGGGCAAGGCGATCATCATCTTGAATC
>NZ_JBYVYK010000127.1:0-557 GCF_058148405.1 Mycobacterium sp. DHQP2018-32-09
TCTTGATCGAGATGCGGTTCTTCAGCTTCGTGTTCCAGTAGGCAGCAGTACCCATGCTCGGGTTTACCGTGGCATCTGCCGGTACCGTATTGTTGGCTCCATCATTCGAGTTCTGCGACGTGTTGGTCAGCGACCCTGCCTTTGGCGTTATGCCTACAGCCCTCAGGAAATTGGTTACGTTATCACTGCCAAGCACACCATTGACGACTGACCCAATAGAAGTTCCTATATTGGTACCCGCGTCCTTGGCTATGGAGGCCGCTGAATCTCCGAAGTCGATCGAAGGGCCGGGGCTTTCCAGAAACCCATACTTGCCAGTACTAGGCATCGTCAACTTCAAAAGGTTAACGATAGGAGTCCGAACATCTGTAACGGGATCAGTTTCCGTATGGAACTGAAGCTCTAGGCTCAAGTTCGTTTCGGTATTACCGGCCCATAGCTGCGCGCTCATGGCCTGAACCGCAAGACGCACACCAACCGCAGCTGCGGCTGTATCGAGTGCCTTAGTTGGTGACAAAGACTGTGGCAGAGGCTGTTCGTATGCAGCACCCGAGTCC
>NZ_JBYVYK010000128.1:0-523 GCF_058148405.1 Mycobacterium sp. DHQP2018-32-09
GACCCGTCACGCAGCGAGGTGTCGGTCATCCGCACGTCCCAACTCGGATCGAACCAGACCTCAGAACTCATGCTCGCGCTCCTGCCGTGACCCGCTGCTTGGCGATCTCCTCGCCGACCTTCGTCGCCGCGGCGGTCATGATGTCCAGATTCCCCGCATACGGCGGCAGATAGTCCCCCGCACCCTCGACCTCCACGAAGATGGTGACCAGGTGGTGACCGCCGTTGAAGGCCGACGGCCCGTCGAACTGCGGCTCGTTGAGCAACCGGTACCCCGGCACGTAGGTCTGCACCTCGGCCACCACCTCCTTGATCGACTGAACGACGGCGGCCTGATCCGTATCGGGGGGGATCGCACAAAAGATGGTGTCGCGCATGATCATCGGCGGATCGGCCGGATTCAAGATGATGATCGCCTTGCCCCGCGCCGCCCCACCGATGACCTCCACGCCCGCACTGGTGGTCTTGGTGAACTCGTCGATGTTGGCCCGCGTCCCCGGCCCCGCCGACGCCGAGGACACCGA
>NZ_JBYVYK010000129.1:0-515 GCF_058148405.1 Mycobacterium sp. DHQP2018-32-09
GTGCTGGAGATCAGGCGAGCGAACGGACGCAGCAACACGCCACCGGCCGCACCGGTCACCGTGCCATGAGCGTTGGACACCGCCACCGCACCATCGGGACCCTTGACGTCCACCGAGAACGTCGCCACTTCCTGGATGCCCGGGCCGTTGCCCAGATCCGCACTGATCGACACACCCGGGAACAGGTTCGGGGTGATCACGGAGTTCAGACCGAAGGGAGGACCGGTGATGTCACCGTCGTCGATCAGGATGTTCGGCGTGGTGTAGGAGAAGTTGATCCCCACGCCCAGCGACCAGGGGAAGCCGATCTGGTAACCCAGCTCCAACGTGCCCTCGAACTCGTCGGCTCCCGGGCCCACGACGCTGTACTTGGCCTTGCCCGAATGGAACCACTCACGGGTCAAACGGTTGCGGTCCAAGGGAAACACGCCGTTGAGGAACGTATCCCACTGCTGAATGGTGAGCGTGCGGTCCTTGCCGTCAACGAGGCTCAACTCGTTGTCCAGGCCCGCGTG
>NZ_JBYVYK010000130.1:0-488 GCF_058148405.1 Mycobacterium sp. DHQP2018-32-09
TACTCGACAATGCACATTTGATCGTCTGTCGGCGTCCAGGTTACCCACTTGAAATGGCGCAACCGCAATACCAGCAATGGCTGGAAGATCATTTGACACATAACCCGGAAGATCTTCACCTTCAGCCTGCCGGTAAAATTTATCTGGCTGAAACGCCGTGGTTTAACATCTCGGCGACCATCATCCGCGAACGTTTGCAAAACGGTGAATCGTGTGAGGATTTATTGCCGGAACCGGTACTGACTTACATTAACCAACAAGGCTTGTATCGCTGATACCTGTCGTTACGGAGGGCATGATGCGACTGTGGTTAATTCGTCATGTCGAAACGCAAGCGAATGTCGATGGTCTGTACAGCGGTCATGCGCCCACTCCCCTGACCGCACGCGGTATTGAGCAAGCGCAAAATCTGCATACGCTGCTACATGATGTTTCCTTTGACCTGGTTTTATGCAGTGAACTGGAACGGGCACAGCATACCGCGCGAC
>NZ_JBYVYK010000131.1:0-485 GCF_058148405.1 Mycobacterium sp. DHQP2018-32-09
GGCGGCGGTGTCGGCGGCGGTGTCCCAGCCGGCCGTGGCGGCGCTCGCGGTCCCGAGCTCGCCGAGCGCGGCCCCGGCGGGCGGCATCGGCGAGATGGTGGGCGCCATCTACAAGGTCTTCGTCTACAACGGCGGGCCCGGCGAGAACGGCGGCCTGCTGATCGGCAACGGCGGCGACGGGTTCGCCGGCCAGAACGGCGGCAACGGCGGCCTGCTGTTCGGCAACGGCGGCAACGGCGGCCCCGGCGTGCGGGGTGGTTTCGGCGGCAACGGGGGCAACGCCGGTCTGTTCGGCAATGGCGGCAACGGTGGCACCGGATCGATCGTGGCGGTCGGATTCGGCGACGCCACCGGTGGTCGCGGCGGCAACGGCGGCAAGGGCGGTGCACTCGCGGGCAACGGCGGCGCGGGCGGTGCCGGCGGCGTCGCCTACACGCTGAACGGCAACGCGACCGGCGGCGACGGCGGCAAGGGCGGCGACGCCG
>NZ_JBYVYK010000132.1:0-472 GCF_058148405.1 Mycobacterium sp. DHQP2018-32-09
GGCGCGCTCGCGCAGGACGTCGTCGGCCACCGCGGCACGACTGGTGTGCAGCCGCTCGGCGATGGCCGCCACCCGTGCGCGGGCGGTGTCGATGCCCTCGCGCAGCGTGGTGGCCCGCGTCGCCCTCTCGGTCATCGTCGTGGCGGCCGCGGCGGCCGCGTCACGCAGTGCCGTAGCGGCGGCCCGTGCCGCCCCGTGTGCCGCCACGGACTCCTCGAGCGCGACGCGGGCCTCTTCGGGATCGCTGGTGTCGTCCGGCAATTCGGCGTCGAGCGTGGCCGACCGACGGCGCAGGGCGTCGAGGTCGTCGTCGCCGAGCAGCGCGTCGCGGGCGGCCTGCAACCGTTGGCGCAGGGAGGTGACCTCGCGGCGCTGGGCATCCAGCTCGCGCGCGGCGTCGACGTCGTCGACCCCCGCGGCGGTCAGCGCCTGCGCCAGGGCGGTGCGGGCCGCGGCGAGCACCGCTCCGGTG
>NZ_JBYVYK010000133.1:0-472 GCF_058148405.1 Mycobacterium sp. DHQP2018-32-09
TTTTAAATAGATTAATAGGGGAAGTGTTGTCATGAATGAGCGTATGGTTGATCAATCAATGCATAGTGAAGAAACTGATTTCGAATTGTCGCTTAGACCTACGAGATTACGACAATATATTGGTCAAAATTCAATAAAAAGTAATTTAGAAGTATTTATTAAAGCGGCTAAACTTCGTCATGAACCATTAGATCATGTATTGCTTTTTGGCCCCCCTGGATTAGGTAAGACAACATTATCTAATATTATTGCCAATGAAATGGAAGTAAATATACGTACAGTATCAGGGCCTTCATTAGAAAGACCTGGTGATTTGGCTGCAATTTTATCAGGACTTCAACCTGGAGATGTTTTGTTTATTGATGAAATACACAGACTGAGTAGTGTTGTTGAAGAAGTGTTATACCCTGCAATGGAAGATTTCTTTTTAGATATTATCATTGGTAAAGGCGATGAGGCTAGAAGTATCCGT
>NZ_JBYVYK010000134.1:0-471 GCF_058148405.1 Mycobacterium sp. DHQP2018-32-09
TTGGCGTGTTCCACTTTCGACTTCTGTTCATCGCTCAGGTTTTTGCCTCCGCGATTCAGATAGAACGAGATTGACTGAATTGCTTTGCCGATATTTCCGTTATGGCTACGCTCAGCCCACTCTGCGATTGATTCGGCGCTTCCATCCGCGAACTTGCCTTCCGGAGGATGCTTCTTGGTGTGCACATCGTGACTCCATTTTTCGGAGGCCACCAGCCGGTTTGCTGCTTGAATTTCAACTGCCATTTTGTACTCCTTAACAAGTACGTGGTTGCGAAAATGGGCCCGAAGGCCCATTGCTTTATCCCATCATCAGGTCCACAAACTTACCAGCACCGGGTCAACCGGCGCGTAACCGTTAGGTGCCGGACGAGTAAGTGTGAGGTAGTTCTGATTCGGCCGGCCCTGCTCGGGGAGAAAATACCCAGTGTCGCGTCCGCTCGGGTCCATGCGCTGCTTCTTGACGGGCGTG
>NZ_JBYVYK010000135.1:0-464 GCF_058148405.1 Mycobacterium sp. DHQP2018-32-09
GCTGCGTGGGGCTAAAATTCGCCAACCGCTGCCGTGGTCAAAATATATTAACGAAGCTCTCAATTTATGGGGAGATAAAGCCGAGATTATTCTCGCTCAACATCACTGGCCAACCTGGGGCAACGATAACGTGGTCAAACTGCTTAAAAGCCAGCGTGATTTGTATCGTTACATCAATGATCAAACTCTGCGTATGGCAAATCAAGGGATGACCCGTGATGAAATTGCCGCAAACTTTAAACTGCCCTCTTCACTGGCTAATACCTGGGCGAATCGCGGCTATTACGGTTCGGTAAGTCATGACGTGAAAGCAACTTACGTGCTTTATCTCGGCTGGTTTGATGGTAACCCCGCGACGCTTGATGAACTGCCGCCAGAAGAAGGCGCAAAAAAATTCGTCGAGTATATGGGCGGTGCTGATGCCATTTTACAGAAAGCCAAACAGGATTATGACCAGGGTAATT
>NZ_JBYVYK010000136.1:0-463 GCF_058148405.1 Mycobacterium sp. DHQP2018-32-09
CCCCCGGCTCCTATCCACTGGCCTCACTCACGCTAACGTACAGACCGCTGATCGCAGTCGTCCACACGCCCCCAACCCCGATTTCCTTGTCCTCACTTATCCAGCAAGTCCCGCATCTTCGAGTCCTCCACGGACTAGGTATCAAGCCCGTCCTGCACTCAATTCCCCTAGGACCCTCGTCCCACATGTGGGCCCTCAACTACAACGCGGAGATCGCGGAGCGCGGATACAACCATGTGCGCGTGCGCGGGTCCGACGAAGAAGACGCGGACGGGGACTTCGAAATAGTAGATGCAGACGCCGATGATGGGCTCGATGCCGACGCAGACGCCGATGAAGAACTTGAATGGGGCCCGGATTCTACGGAATTGGTGAGGAATCCTGATCAGGCGCGTGCTGATCACGAAAAAACACTTAGAAATGCTAAAAAATCGCGTTTTGAGGGGTCTGGTGTAAAACACCT
>NZ_JBYVYK010000137.1:0-461 GCF_058148405.1 Mycobacterium sp. DHQP2018-32-09
GTGCGAACATATGTAGCGCGATGACCAATACAGCAGTGATACAGATAGATACTACAGCCACAACGTCCGTGCGTCCCGGGCCCATACTAGGCAGCGCTCCCCGCTCGTTGCTGTTCCAGTTCGGCAAGTTTCTTGCGAGTTCGTTCAATCTTTTCCTCTAGCTGTTTTTGCTTGAGTGTCTTTTGCGGGGACTGCTCCGCACGACGGTTGGTGCACGGAACGATCTCAAGATTTCGTGCCACACCCGAGGCCTCAATCTCACTCATCCGGCGTCGAGCTACCTTCGGGTCTTGCGCAGAGCCGCATACAGTACGCAAATGTACCTGCTTACGATCGAACAAGTCACTCGACTGACAGGCCACATCTCCAACGATCAGGTAGTTGACGCGGAAGTCACGGTAGTTGGTGCCTTGGAAACGGTTGCCCTGCGAATCAGTTCCATCGTACTCGTTGCGGATCAG
>NZ_JBYVYK010000138.1:0-460 GCF_058148405.1 Mycobacterium sp. DHQP2018-32-09
TACCTTCCATTACTTATGACCACCTTTCTGTTTATCAAAATAGTGGTGTTTTTTCAAAAATTCTTCTGCGACGACAGCAGGTTCTTTACCTTTACCATCCGCTTCATAATTCAAGCGTTGCATCTCTGAAGTTGAAATCTTTCCAGTCAACTTATTAATCGTCGTTTTAAGTTCTGGGTGTTGGCGTAATAATTCATTTGTTGCAACAGCACTCGCAGCATAAGGTGGGAAAAATTGTTTATCATCTTTAAGTACTTTCAAATCATACGCGGCAATTCGACCATCTGTAGAATAACCTAATGCAACGTCTAACTTCTCTGAGTTTAATGCGTCGTAGACTAGACCTATTTGCATTGGTCTCACTGTACCAAAGTCGAAACCATACTCTTTTTTAAATCCTTCATAGCCATCGCCTTTACGATTCATCCATGAACTATCCATACCTAAACGTAAATCTTTA
>NZ_JBYVYK010000139.1:0-460 GCF_058148405.1 Mycobacterium sp. DHQP2018-32-09
GGACCGAGTAGTAGTTCGCGTCGTGCACGGTACGGTTGAAGATCATGCGCCAATCCCAGTCCGTACCTTCGAGACCCAACCATTCGCGCCACTGAGGCAGCGCATCGTAGTAGGCCTCCATGATCTCGCGGCCGGCCCGAACCCCGATCTCCGATGCAAACCCCTGAATCGGAGCGTTCGAACCGCGACGCACCTGCTGCGCCACGATCTGCTGATCCTGAGTCATGGCCGCAGGCAGGAATCGACGACGTGCCGATGGGCTGTACACGTAGTACTCTTCTTCTGCCATGAGTTGCATAGCCTCGGTCCACTCAGCACCCTGCGGAAATGCCTTGAACATCTTGTCGATGATGTCCTGCGCGTATGCTGTGCGATCCTCTTCAATCAATGCCGTAAGCTTGTGATCCAACTCTTCCAGCATGCGATTGATTTCGACCATACGCTTCTTGTCCGTCTCGGG
>NZ_JBYVYK010000140.1:0-458 GCF_058148405.1 Mycobacterium sp. DHQP2018-32-09
GTGCCGCCTCCGTTCCACAGGGCTTGATTGGCTGGGTTGGAGCAGTATCCGAAAAAGCAGATGACGTTCTTTACCTTCCGATCACCGAGTGCGCAGGTAATAACACGCGTCCTCTGGGGTTTGCATTTCAGCTAGTTGGGTCTGGTAGCGCCACTGTCCAGTTCACGCTGCAAAATGCAGGTCTGGCTTGTGATCCAGACCCAGCCGTGCAGGCCGCTGTGAAATGGGTAGACGGGCCAACACCTATTACCCTCACCGGAAACGGGCCGATAGTTCAATCGGATATGCCGTTCTCCGCACTAAAGGTAACTTTCGCTTCGAAGGGCACCGAGTTTTACGTCGTATCCAAATAATAAGGAGTGCGTATGAAACCAATCATGCCGCGCTCGTTCAGCAACGCGACTGCACCACGTCAGCGTGCAGTTGCGGACGTGCCTCCGGCAATTGAACCGGAGGAC
>NZ_JBYVYK010000141.1:0-457 GCF_058148405.1 Mycobacterium sp. DHQP2018-32-09
TGCTCGAAGCGGGCAGCCTCGTTGGCGTTCTCCCGGACCGACACCATGTGCACCCGGACGCCGAAGATCTGGCTCAGCGCGGTGGCCATCGGGGACGCCGAGCCGTGGTGGTCGGCGAGGCTGATCCGCACCATCCCCGACTCGCGGGCCTCCTTGAGCAGCCGGGACACCGAGGAACGGGACAGTTTCAGCGCGCGCGCGATGCTCTCCATGGTCTCGTCCTGGACGTAGTACCGCGAGGCGGCCTGATACATGTCCTCGTAGCGGTCGTTCATCCCTGACTTCCCGTCCTGCACGTTCGTGCACAGGTCTAGCGCATGCGTTCAACCGTTAGCAAGATGAGCCTACGGGGTGGGTGAGGGCGCGTGTCGCCACCGTGCCCCGAACCGTGGTTCAGCAGGTACGAAGGAGTCAGATGAACCGGTCGGCGGTGGACGCGTCAGCGGCCGCTCTCGGT
>NZ_JBYVYK010000142.1:0-455 GCF_058148405.1 Mycobacterium sp. DHQP2018-32-09
GGTAGTGGTGGGCGTGGGCGGCCAGGCGGATGAGGTCGGGCATGGGGAGTCGGGTGCCGCCGGCGGTGAGGGCGTAGCCGGCGCCGGCGTGCAGTTCTTGCAGGGTGGTGGTGACCACGACCGAGACGGGCAGGCCGTTGAGGTCGCCGAGACCCTTGGTGCACAGCAGCATGCGGGCCATGGTCTGTAGGGCGTCGTGGTGGCGTTGGGCGCGGGTGCGGCCGGTGTCGTCGAGCAGCGGCCCCGGAAACGCAGATGCAGCGCCCTGCGGTGCCGCGCCGCCCTCTGCGGCACTGCCGTCTGCCGCACCCTCTTCTCCCGGTGTGGAGTCGGGTGGGGTGACGCGGGTGGGGTCGGTGGCGGCGAACTTGGCGAGCAGCGGTTCGAGCAGGGCGCGGCATTCGGCGGTGATCCAGCCGGTGAGGCGGCTGTGGCCGTCGGGGCGTTGGGGGCCC
>NZ_JBYVYK010000143.1:0-454 GCF_058148405.1 Mycobacterium sp. DHQP2018-32-09
TCGATAAGCTTGTAGGCCATGGCAATTCCGGCCGCGCGGGATCCCGGCCCCTTGGTGACCTTCGTCCGCAATCGCACGGTGGCGAAGGTTGATTCGATCGGATTCGTGGTGCGCAAGTGGATCCAGTGTTCGGCTGGGTATTTGTAGAACTCCAACAGCACGTCGGCGTCGTCGACGATCTTGGCGACCGCCTTGGGGTACTTGGCGCCGTAGTCGATCTCGAAGGCCTTGATCGCGACCTGCGCGTGGTCGAGGTCCTCGGCGTTGTAGATCTCCCGCATCGCCGCGACCGCACCGGGTTGCGCCGATTTGGGCAGGCAGGAAAGGACATTGGCCTGTTTGTGAAACCAGCAGCGCTGCTCGCGGGTAGCCGGGAACACCTCGCGCATCGCCTTCCAAAAGCCCAGTGCACCGTCACCGACGGCCAACACCGGGGCGATCATCCCGCGGCGGC
>NZ_JBYVYK010000144.1:0-450 GCF_058148405.1 Mycobacterium sp. DHQP2018-32-09
GTCCCCGGTGACGCACCGCGCGGGAACTGATGCGGTGTTAACGTCGGTTCTTCAACGACGCTGACCACGCCTGCGGCATCAACATCCAACCGTGGCATCAGATCCTGAGCGATACCGTGACCACGCTGCTGCAAACCGGAGTAGCTGGTGACACGCCAGTTATCGCCGGGCAATCGTTGTAGCGTCCTCGCATTCAGTTCTGCAGTTAATGCATCATTAACCTGCCAGGGCTGGTTATCACCAGTTTGTGCCGTTTGCCAGGCAATATCATCATCGCATAACGCTTCAATACAGGTGCGAAGCCCTGCCGCATCTTGCGGTTCCCCTTTTTGCAGCAAACGCCCGAGCGCACTTTGGTGGACGTCGGTATCACCTTTTTTATCGCCACGACGGCGCACCAGCGGTGCAACGCCGAGACTGCAATGCCAAACCGAACGCGTCAGCGCCACG
>NZ_JBYVYK010000145.1:0-443 GCF_058148405.1 Mycobacterium sp. DHQP2018-32-09
CCCAGCAGATAGTCCACCGGCCCGGCGCCACCGCCGCGACCGCGTGGATGAAATTTAACGATCATCGTCCGTTCCTTTCTCAAGAACAGCGTGCCGCAGCCGCTCAAGCCCGGCATCGATGGCCATCAGCGCCGCCACAATCTGTACCCTGTCATGGCCGGTGCCGCCGCCGGCGTTAACACGGCGGGCTATCTGGTTCAGGTTATTGCCCATGCCGGCAAGCTGGCGCAGCAGCGCCGGCGAGATTGAGGGAAGCTTTCCGGAACGTGCTGGCTTTTCGTCCAGGCAGGTCTGCCTCATCCACGCTGCCAGCTGCCTGCCGTCGCAGCGCTCGAGCAGCCGCCGGTGCTCGTCCTCCGTCACCCACATGGTGAGCATCTTGTTCAGTTTCTCTGACAAACCGGCCTCCTGATAACGCCGGGACGGACGGGAAAGGCTTTCCC
>NZ_JBYVYK010000146.1:0-442 GCF_058148405.1 Mycobacterium sp. DHQP2018-32-09
GAACAAAAACTAAATCCTAAAAAAGATTCTATTGCTGTAGAAAGTGCGAAAGATAATCCTTATGCAAACTTAATTGCTGTTAAAGAAGGACATCAAGATGATAAGAAAATCAAAGCATTAATTGAAGTATTACAATCTAAAGATATTCAAGACTTCATTAATGAAAAATACAACGGTGCAGTTATTCCTGCTAAATAATTTTTAGTTAGAGCTCATTGACTGATATGCTCCCATCAAAGTAGACATTGAAAAAATGCAAACTTTGATGGGAGTTTTTTAAATTAGAATCAATATGAAATGTGGAAGATTTAATATGATAAGAGATGAATAACTATATATAAATGATTATCAAGTCATTATATATAAAGTGAAGGCCTATATGCTTCTGTGATTTCAATCAATGTCCATAGATTTACAATGTTATATAAGCAGTTGTTGATTG
>NZ_JBYVYK010000147.1:0-442 GCF_058148405.1 Mycobacterium sp. DHQP2018-32-09
GTTCGCAGGAAAAGAATCGCGCGGAGACGGTGTACGCGAACTTCGTGCAGCAGACCGCGCAGCTCGCCGATATCGAGATCCGCCGGACCGAGTTGCAGGCGCAGAAGGCATTTCTCGAGCGCGTGATCGCGCTGCAGGCGAATCGTGCGCAACAGTTGCAGGCCGATCTCAGCGTCGCGCGCAGCCAGCAGGCCGAAGTCGTGCAGCGGCAGAAGTCGGCGCAGGAGCAGGCGCAGGCGCTGCAGGTCGAGAAGCGGGCTGCGCAGTTGCAGTTGCGCGATCTGCAGGAGCAGGTGCGGCAACTCGAGAGACAGACCGAGACAGGGCTGCCCGCGCACAAGTAACGGTTCGTCGAACGGACGGAGCGAGACGAGCGAAAACCCGGCGAAGCGATCTTCGCCGGGTTTTTTATTGCGCGTGCGTCAGTGCGTGAACGCGTCCG
>NZ_JBYVYK010000148.1:0-441 GCF_058148405.1 Mycobacterium sp. DHQP2018-32-09
TTCGAAACATACATCATCAACATCGCCGGTTTAAATGACCGTACTACTAGAAAAAAATTAAGTAAGTTATGCAAAAGTGTACAATTTTGTGATGCGTTGCAATTCTCAATAAACAAACAGTTTAATCAGTATGTATTAGAAATTAGCTTACCAAAGCAACAACTTCCATACTTCATTTCATTTTTAAGTTTTCATCAGTATGGTATTTTCCAAGTACTTTCACCAAAGAAAATAAATGAATTACTTGATTCTGATAATTTATATCAATCTGCAAAGCGTTTCGATATCAATATTGATGGCTTGCAAGATGCTTTCATTAAAGACAAAGTCATCGATATTATGAATATGTTCCAAAATCACACTGATATCACTTATACGTTGAATAAGTCTCATGCGCATATTATATGTACGCCAGAAATATTCGCTAAATTGTTACATACG
>NZ_JBYVYK010000149.1:0-438 GCF_058148405.1 Mycobacterium sp. DHQP2018-32-09
TTTAATCGTGCCTTTAATAATAACGCTGACACTTTTGCGCAGTAGGATGTAGCCCAGACAGGTCACAATACCCAGCAACAACGGGGCATTGGTCATGACCTGGTTAAAAAACACGGTAAAGATGTTGTAGAGGATCTCCATAACGATCTCCTGAAGAAGAGGTAACCGGGTATTCCACACACCCGGAATGTTGTGCATTCACTCTAATTTTCAAAAGTAATCACAACAAGATTATTTATGATTAAATGTGACGCGACCCGCAAATAATTCCACATGGATAGAGTGGGATTCACACAACGAAATAATTATTCATTTAAATTCATTTAGTTAATTGAATTACACATTCCATTAAATCTTTCCACACTCAAAATCAACAACAACTTCCCTGGCAAAAAGTCAAAAAATGGTCATTGCCTTCCTGAAAAAATAGTGTCAGGA
>NZ_JBYVYK010000150.1:0-438 GCF_058148405.1 Mycobacterium sp. DHQP2018-32-09
TGGAAGCATTGTATCTACAACGTCATCTTTTAGATGAATTAATTCGTAAAAATAAAATCAACAATATCGTTGCAGCTCAAATTCGAGAAAATATCAATTACAACGAAATTGTCTTGTCTTTACAGTCCAAACATTAAGCAAGACATAACAACACCCCGTACATATGAGACAAAGTCATTATCATCTCATATGTACGGGGTTTTTATAGTCAACATCAAAAAATCGGATTGATGAAAAGTAAATAACCTTTCATCAATCCGATTTGATTATAGAATCTATTTTTTTAGTTTAAATGGAATTGTACATACGTTAACATTCTTTTGATAAATTAAATACAATTTCATACGCAAACTAGTTTGATTGTGTAATAAATTATGCCAACGTTTCTTAGTAATAAATTCTGGTATCACTACTGTAATCATATAGTTTTGATCGTTG
>NZ_JBYVYK010000151.1:0-438 GCF_058148405.1 Mycobacterium sp. DHQP2018-32-09
GCTGAATAACTAGTGGTCTTGCCTGGACCGGTAACGGTGCAGTGCGATGTTTCTTTCCTCTGCGTGATCGACGATGGTGGTCGGGTATCCGCGCGTATGGCCGTCGGGGCATTTCCAGGGTGTAATAGCCGAGGCCCCGGACAGGTGCCGCAGTTCCGGGATGTACTTGCGGATGTAGTCGCCGTTGGGGTCGAACTTTTGTGCCTGAGTCGTGGGGTTGAAAACCCGGAAGTACGGCGCCGCGTCGGTGCCTGTTCCCGCGACCCACTGCCAGCCGTGCGTGTTGGATGCGCTGTCGGCGTCGATGAGGTGGTTCATGAAGTGCCTGGCTCCGTGTGGCCACCAAATATGGAGATCCTTGGTCAAGAAGCTCGCGGTGACCATCCGAACTCGGTTATGCATCCACCCTTCGGCAAGCAGTTGCCGCATGCCGGCATC
>NZ_JBYVYK010000152.1:0-437 GCF_058148405.1 Mycobacterium sp. DHQP2018-32-09
GTCTTCACGTCCTGGTATGTCACCTGTCACAAGTTGCCCAAGTTCAGCATGAAGTGCTTCTTTGCTGAATTTACCTTCTAACACCAATTGGTTAATAGTTTTCTTTTCTCGATTACATTGTGACCAGTCATCTACTACGACTTTGTCAGCTTTAATAAAGACTTCTTTATGCACATCCATGATAGAAATGTTGCTAATAAATGCACCCTTTTGTAACCAATCATATTCAATATATGGTTGATCCGTTACGGTACATGTAATGACTACTTCACCATTTGATACTGCTTCTTTAGCATTTTCTGTCGCAATAAAATTAATTTCCGGACGCTGTTGTTGCCATCTATCAACAAAGCGTGCACACGCTTCAGAGAATTGATCGTAAACAAACACGCGTTCAATATGATCGAATTGCTCTAACATACTTTGTAATTGCTTGT
>NZ_JBYVYK010000153.1:0-437 GCF_058148405.1 Mycobacterium sp. DHQP2018-32-09
TCGTGCTCGGAGGGCTCATCCTCGTCTTCGGCACCAGCCTGGCCCGGCTGTTCTTCAGCGACGGCAACGACGAGGTCGTCGCGATGGCCCACCGGTACCTGGTCATCAACGGCGCGCTGTACGCGGTGCTGGCCGTGCTGTTCCTGCTGCGGAACTCGATGCAGGGCCTCGGCGCCACCACTGTCCCGACCATCGCCGGCATCGCCGAACTGGTCGCCCGGGCAGCGGTCGGCCTGTTTCTGATCGACCGCATCGGCTTCCTGGGCGCCTGCGTCGCCGCCCCGCTCGCGTGGGTCGCGGCGCTCATCCCGCTGGCGGCCGCCTGGTACTTCGAGCGGCGCAAGCTGATCGAGCGGGAGTCCGGCGTCGTGGCTGTCCACGCAGCCGAGGCGTCCGCACTGCAGCCCGCCGGGGCGTAGTTCTCCGCACTCGCCCGG
>NZ_JBYVYK010000154.1:0-437 GCF_058148405.1 Mycobacterium sp. DHQP2018-32-09
CGGGCCGGGAAGTCATCCGTAGCCGCGTCAAGCAGGGAGCGCAGCAGGCTTCCGGTGCCGGAGGCCAGGACCACGACGCGTGCCGGGGCAGATGGGGCGATCTCAACGGGCGACGTGGGCTCCGACGAGCCACCCGCACGAGGAGAATCCGACACCGACACGCCGCTGAGCGTAGCCGGACTGGTCACTTGGCCTGTTCCGGAGGGTCGCTGGAGTCACTCTCGGCTTGAGGTTGGGTCTGGGCCTCCGGGTCCGGTTCGCCCCCCACTTCCGGCTCGGATTCGGGTTCCGGCTCAGGCACCGGTTCCGGCTCTAGCTCCGTTTCCGGTTCTGCTTCTGGCTCGGGTTCGGGCTCTGGCTCTGGCTCTGGCTCTGGCCGTGCCTTAGCCGGAAGACGGGTGGCTCCGCCCAGCATGAACACCGTCAACAGGCCGATG
>NZ_JBYVYK010000155.1:0-435 GCF_058148405.1 Mycobacterium sp. DHQP2018-32-09
TTCCATATGAAGAATACTTGCAAGAAATCGGCGTTTTAAAATAAACATAATATGTAGAATTTCTTTTCGAAAATCTCTGTGTTGAGGCCCGGCCAACTTGCACATTTTTGTAAGTTGACTTACTGTAACCTTCTATATTGGGACTTATTCCCCAACTCGTATTGTTTGTAGAAATTAGGAATCCAATTTCTCTATGCGTGGCGCCGACAAGGATTGAAAAAAGCTAGCTACAAAGTCATTTTCATTCAGTCAACTACTGTCAATATAACATTGCAGGGCCTAGGGCATTGATTCATGTCCGAGACTATATTCAATTTAATAGACATTAACTGGGCGTCTCGATGCTAATATTTATAGCATCGAGGTGTCCTTTTTATTTTATTTTTTAACACATCAGCACAGTGAACACCCCTTCTATAAATTACAAATTCAGTT
>NZ_JBYVYK010000156.1:0-434 GCF_058148405.1 Mycobacterium sp. DHQP2018-32-09
TTGTTGCCATACTTCAAGGCATTTACGAACGGGAGACGCGTCTCCCGTACACCAAGAAGCTCGCCTTCTTTCAGATCGCGCGAATCGAGATGCTGGAACACAACCATCACGCGACGGCTGCTGTTGCTCCAGTCTCGACACTGCCTGATGACCAGATTGTACGGGTCATGGCGTTCAATGAATTCGTTCGGTGGATTGAACGTGAATTCGCGTTCCAGCATTAAGAACCTCTTGGGGTAGTTGTGGACACTTCTTTATTTACATGGACTGAGTGGCACGCTCAAACTTGGGACGCCACGCCTTGATCGCGTGCGTGAGACGCGAGCGCTGCATTTCCTTACCCATCAGCGTGAACATCTCAGCGTTCTCAAGGAACGCGTGTGAGCGATCCACGTACTGGGTGGGATGACAGCCTGCGGTTTCGTAGAAGAGAC
>NZ_JBYVYK010000157.1:0-434 GCF_058148405.1 Mycobacterium sp. DHQP2018-32-09
TGATCTGCAACCGTACCGACCTGCCGGTGAAGGGGCGACCGGAAACGACGGAAGGCTATCGCACGTATCTCGGCCTCTGCAGCCACGAGTATTTCCACACGTGGAACGTGAAGCGCATCAAGCCGGCGGCGTTCGTGCCGTACGACCTCACCCGCGAGAACTACACGTCGCTGCTGTGGCTGTTCGAGGGCTTCACGTCGTATTACGACGACCTGATGCTGGTCCGCAGCGGGCTGATGTCGCAGGACGACTATTTCGCGGCGCTCGGCCGCACCGTGGGCGGCGTGCTGCGCGGCACGGGCCGGCTCAAGCAGAGCGTCGCGGAAAGCTCGTTCGACGCGTGGATCAAGTACTACCGTCAGGACGAGAACGCGACCAACGCGATCGTCAGCTATTACACGAAGGGCTCGCTCGTCGCGCTGGCGTTCGATCTC
>NZ_JBYVYK010000158.1:0-431 GCF_058148405.1 Mycobacterium sp. DHQP2018-32-09
CGGTCATCGCGGCGACCACCTGCTCGGCGGACCAGTCGTCCGGCGCCGAGATCAACGTTCCCCCAGCCAGTTCCGACGCCGTGAGCCCGTCCGCAACGCGGCTGACCGCACCGACCTCGGAGCTGATCCAGGTGCGGTAGCCGGCTCCGATCTTCCAACCGCCGCGGCGCGCAAGGCGATTGGTCGCGGAGTCGGTCAGCGTCAGCGTCGCAGGTCGCCAAGCGGACGCGACGGCCGCGCACACCGCGTCGCCCACTTCGCTGGTGATGCCGGCGGACGTGGCCTCCCGCAAGTCGATGTGGAGCCGGTGGCTGGGGACCCTCCTGCCGACAGCGATAGACCCGGCATGTACCGCGACCTTCACGGAGACCGACGGACCCGCACCGTTCAGAACCATCGAGTAGCCCTCGCTTGGAATGACCTCACCTTCC
>NZ_JBYVYK010000159.1:0-429 GCF_058148405.1 Mycobacterium sp. DHQP2018-32-09
TCTCCTTCCACTGGACTTCAAAAACCGGTGCGTGTACCAGCCGCGAAAGTTGGTAGGCGTCCTCGTTGAAGACCCCGAGTTCGATACCGGGATCACCGATACTCCATTTGTCGTAGGACCGGTCCCGGCCAACAGTTCCTTCCGAATGGACCTGCCACGGCCCGAAGTTTTCTTCCTCGAAGCCAGTAACTTCCCGCGTAACGGGGCCATTTCGTGTCACCAGATAGACCCGGCCACACACGACGATCATACGGCACTCGGTTCGATGGAAGTGGTAAACGCTGCCATAGCGCACGCGCGGTGTGTCACCACCCAGCTCATCCCAGTACTGGCTCAGCGACTTCCTGAACGCATCGGGAAACGTGAATCCATGTTCGGTATGGATCGTTCCCCACGGAGTCTTTTCCACGCCAAGGGGCACAATGCGAT
>NZ_JBYVYK010000160.1:0-429 GCF_058148405.1 Mycobacterium sp. DHQP2018-32-09
TCGAGGACCGGCAATGGCCCCACTCGACCACGGACATCAGCGAACTGCGGCTTGTGATCGAGTACCAGCGGCAGAACGCGGCGGCGCGCACGCTGACGCTCGATCTCGTGGACTATCCCGGCGAATGGCTGCTCGACCTGCCGCTCCTGAACAAGAGCTACGAGCAATGGTCGGCAGAGAGCCTCGCGCTCTCGCGGCGCGAGCCGCGCGCGCGGCTGGCAAAGCAGTGGCACGCGCATCTTGCCACCCTCGAACCGAAGGAGCGCGAAGACGAACAGGCAACACTCACGGCCGTAAAACTGTTCACCGACTATCTGCGCGCCTGCCGCGACGAGCGCTTCGCCATGAGCCTGCTGCCGCCCGGCCGCTTCCTGATGCCGGGCAATCTTGCAGGCTCGCCTGCGCTCACTTTCGCGCCGCTGGATTTGC
>NZ_JBYVYK010000161.1:0-429 GCF_058148405.1 Mycobacterium sp. DHQP2018-32-09
CTGGCACGAGCAACAACAGGAACGCACCGACCATGACGGCCGCCAGCACCGTCCACCGGGCGACGACCAAGCGCTTCCACCCCAGCCACGCAAAGAAGCCGATCGCCCGACGTGCGGACGCGAGCCACCACACGAACGGCACCACCAGGAACAGAGCCGCCTGGATGACCGCAGACACCACAACAGCCACCCCAGTGACCCTACCGGCCGCTCGGAGTCCCGCTCAGGCCGCCGGCCCGGTGACGACGGCGAGCAGTTCCTTGCGGGACTTCTCCAGTTCGACGAGATCGGCGAACATGCGGTTGTACCGGGCCTGGTTCTCGATCGGGTTGGTGCGCTGCAGCTTGGACTTCAGCTCCGCGATCTGCCTCGCCAGCGTCTGCACCCGCAGCAGCGCGGCGTACTCGGCCGCGTAGCTCGTCGTCGCCT
>NZ_JBYVYK010000162.1:0-428 GCF_058148405.1 Mycobacterium sp. DHQP2018-32-09
CTGAGCATCATGCCGATGGGAGAGCCTGAGCCCTTGCGGCTGATGTACTTGATCGGGTCGCCGTCGTCATCGAACGGCTGGGCTTCGGGGCTCGGGCTGATCTGGTAGTCGAACCGGAAGGTGATCTTGTCGGTCGGCCGGTCGTTGTCACGCTCGAACCCCGGAATAACCGTGGCGACGATCACCGCGTCACCCTTGTTCAGGTCGAACCGCGGATCGCTGAGGAACCGGCCGGGGTTGTCATGCTTCGACAGGTACCTGTAGAGATGCCGGTCGGGACTGGTCCTGAAGTCTGGTCCCATCGCGCCCCGTTGGGTGAGCGTCCGGTACATGGCCGTCTTGTCACTGGCGTCGTCAAAGGACTTGCCGGGGAGATGCTTTGCGACAGCCTTCCGGTCACGAGCGCCACGATCCGGGACGCAGAGCGG
>NZ_JBYVYK010000163.1:0-425 GCF_058148405.1 Mycobacterium sp. DHQP2018-32-09
AGTTCGTGTCGCTGGCTGACTGTCGTTAGTTCTTCTACAGAGAACCATGACGGCCAGTGGTCGTACACGCGCTCGATGTCTATATGACCGTCAGCCATCGTCATCTTGAAGAACATCCAAGTACCGTGTTCGGGGTGGCGCTCTTGCTCCCATAACTGGCGTAGGACTGTGAAGATGTCAGCCTGTGCCATTACGTGCTGCGATGGGCTGTCCTGCCAGGAATCGTTGGCGTCGTCAGGGGATAAGTCAGGCAGAAAATCCTCTGCTGAGTCGTCGGACAACGACATGCTTCTTTCGGTCATTCTCGCTTTGAAAATAAAGTTGTTTCGCCCAGGGTGAGCGGCCTTCACTGCATCGATGACCTTGTCGAGGGTCGGCGATATCGGTGCCGGTGTGCGCGGTATCTCCGGTGAAGCCAACAGCCA
>NZ_JBYVYK010000164.1:0-424 GCF_058148405.1 Mycobacterium sp. DHQP2018-32-09
TTTTCAGTTCCGATTGCGATCAGCTGTGTTGCGCCAGCTTTCAGCACAGGTATTCGGTATGTCCATTTGCCCTCGTTGTCTGGAGTATTGCGCACCCCTACGTCGCAGCCTGACCCGAATAGACGTATATCGAAGGCATCGCCATCGCCGAGGTTGATTAGCGCGGCCACCCCCCAATCAAATGACGCCTCGCCAATGTTCTCCCTTAGGCGCATCTCTAGATGTAGTACAGGGCGGGGCTTATCCCACCAGCGAATCAGCAATGTGACTACGGCAGAGACGACGGCAGCGGTTGGAGCGACCTTGGCCCAGTCCATCCATGTAACTGCGCTGTCTGTCTCGGCTGCGTACGTGAGTGCGTACATGGCGGCGAGCGTAGCCGGTGGCGCAGCGTGAGCGTGTCGGATCTGCCACAGCTCCCTGA
>NZ_JBYVYK010000165.1:0-424 GCF_058148405.1 Mycobacterium sp. DHQP2018-32-09
TTCCCTTTTTCAAGTACAGGACCAAGCGTGACATATTTGTCGTAAATTTTAGTGTAGTCACGTTCTACGATAGCGAAGTTAGGCATTGTACGACCAGGTACCGCTTCAAT
Source organism: Mycobacterium sp. DHQP2018-32-09 (assembly GCF_058148405.1). Classification (NCBI taxonomy): domain Bacteria; kingdom Bacillati; phylum Actinomycetota; class Actinomycetes; order Mycobacteriales; family Mycobacteriaceae; genus Mycobacterium; species Mycobacterium sp. DHQP2018-32-09. The sequence goes on from NZ_JBYVYK010000165.1 coordinate 111, forward strand.
TTCACCTTTCGACCAATCTTTCACTACGCCATATGGTGTAGATATTTCTTGTTTTGTATCATGACTAAGTGGTGTTGTCACAACATCTTTAAATGTTCCAGGTAAATAGTCTTTTGCCATTTCTGAAAATGCTTTTGCCAATGTTTTATAAATATCCCAGTCTGAACGTGATTCCCATAATGGATCAATAGCAGGATTGAAAGGATGTACATATGGATGCATATCCGTTGATGATAAATCATGTTTTTCATACCAAGTCGCTGCCGGCAAAACAATGTCAGAATATAACGGTGTTGCCGTCATTCTGAAGTCTA
>NZ_JBYVYK010000166.1:0-421 GCF_058148405.1 Mycobacterium sp. DHQP2018-32-09
CGTCGGTGTCGTCGCGCCGCCGTCGTAGCGCAGGTGGCCGAAGACCCACTCCTCGACGGCCTCGAGCAGCCCGCGCCCCTCGAGGCCGGGGAACAGGTCGCGCGCCTGCCCGGTGAGGGTGTCGGACTGCACGTAGCGACTGGGACGCAGGTAGGTGACGAGATCCCCCTCGTCGACCGGGAGCGCCGCGGCGCGGCCGATGACGGTCGCGGCGTAGTCGATGCTCAGGATGCCGGGGCCGGTCTCGAAGAGGTGCAGCCGGGTGCCGTGCGGGTCGGTCGTCTCGCGCACGACGACCGGCTCCTCGTCGAGGCGCACCCTCAGGGTCTCGACGGTCGTCGGAACGCCTTCGGCGACGGCGACGGCGAGCACGAACGCGGTCGGATCGTCGACGCGGCAGACGAGGCTCGAGCCGACGTCG
>NZ_JBYVYK010000167.1:0-420 GCF_058148405.1 Mycobacterium sp. DHQP2018-32-09
TCGGCCAGCGTGAACACCTTGCCGGCCGCCGACGGATAGAGCGCGAGCACCTTTTCCTTGTGCTTGTCGGTCATCGTCAGGATGACGTCCGAATGCTTGACGTCGTTCGCGTTCAACTGCGCCGCGCGATGCGCGGACGTGTCGATCCCGCGGCGCTTCATCAGGATCACGCCGTTCTCCTCCGGCTTTTCGTCGTACGGATCCTCGTCGACCGCGCGCGAAATCACCGCGACATGCGCGTGGCGCTGCGCGATCAACTGGCCGGCAATCGCTTCCGCCATCACGCTGCGCCCGGTGTTGCCCGTGTCGACGAACGCGACCTTCTTCGGTTCGTCGGCCCATGCCGACGTCGCGCACTGGATGCCGACGCCGCAGAGCAGCGCAAGCGTGCCGAGGGTGTGCCTTCTTTTCATGATGTCT
>NZ_JBYVYK010000168.1:0-420 GCF_058148405.1 Mycobacterium sp. DHQP2018-32-09
AGTTTTAATAACTTCAAGACCATTATCTTTTAGTGCGTTAATCAAACTTTCATGCACCATTTGTACACCTTTTTGAAGAGATTTAAAAGTCTCATCATCACCTTCAATTTGAAGTGCACGTTCTATATTGTCTATTGCTGGTAAAATATCTGTTAACACACGTTGTGCTTGATATGTTTTATTTATTTCATTTTCTTTTTGAATTCTACGCTTATAATTTTCAAACTCAGCGTAGAGCCTTAAATATTTCTCTTCGTTTTCATCTGCTAATTGTTGAAGTTCATTAATTTTTTGATCTTTTGGATCTATTTCTTCAATAACATTCTCGTCAGACGTTTCTTCTATTGCTTCATCTTGTAAATGACCTTTACTTTCTTCAGCTTGTTCAACTGAATCATCAATATTTTGTTTGACGTTTGT
>NZ_JBYVYK010000169.1:0-418 GCF_058148405.1 Mycobacterium sp. DHQP2018-32-09
TGTCCACCAACTGGTTCAGCGGCGTATTGAGCACCTGGGCCACTTGCGCGACCAAGAAGAATCCAGGTGTGGCCGTGCCGCCCTGCTCCAACTTGCGCAGCGTGTCCAGCGGCACCCCAGCCTCATGGGCCACCTCTGCGGCCGTGCGCGTTCCCCGCAGCCTGCGCAACTCCTTGCCCAGCTTTTCACCCTGTACGCGTTGGATATTCGACAATGCTGGCCGCGGCACATCGATAACTATACCCGGATAGTTATCCAAGTATAGTTATTGCACCAAGTGAGTTTTCCTTCGCTGTAACGTTCTCGACTCAGTCGATTCGTTGCTGACGGATGGAGATCCAGCGGGCGGCAGTTTTCTCCCCGACCGCTCGCCGCAGATCCAGCAGGTCATCGTGGGTGCGAGTCTGGCGGGCCTGCT
>NZ_JBYVYK010000170.1:0-417 GCF_058148405.1 Mycobacterium sp. DHQP2018-32-09
GGCACCGGCCGCTGGACCGTCAAGTCCGCACTCGACCTGGGAGTGCCGGTCACCGGCATCGCGGAGGCCGTGTTCGCCCGCGCGCTGTCCGGCTCGAAGCCGCAACGCGCCGCTTCCGTCGGCTTCGCCTCAGGCCAGCTCGGCGAAAAGCCAAGCGATGCAAAGCAGTTCATTGAAGACGTGCGCCAAGCGCTGTACGCCTCCAAGATCGTGGCCTACGCCCAGGGATTCAACCAGATCGCGGCGGGCAGCGCCGAGTACGGCTGGAACGTCAACCCTGGCGATCTGGCCACCATTTGGCGTGGCGGCTGCATCATCCGCGCGCAGTTCCTCAATCGGGTCAAAGAAGCATTCGCCGATCGGCCGGACCTGGCCACGCTGATCGCGGCGCCGTACTTCCGCGACGCCGTCGAGAAG
>NZ_JBYVYK010000171.1:0-415 GCF_058148405.1 Mycobacterium sp. DHQP2018-32-09
GCTCGCGTGCGATCTCCTTGTTGGCGCGACCGAGGGTGAGCAGTCGGAGCACATCGAGTTCGCGCCCGCTCAGCTCCTGGACGCGCGCCGGGGATGCCGTTGTCCGGTGAGAGATCCGGCGAAAGACCGCGGCGGCGACTTCGGGGCTGAGCACCGCGTCTCCTTCGTGGGCGCGTCGGATCGCGGCAGCAAGTTCTTGACCCTGGACGGTCTTGAGGAGGTAGCCCGCGGCGCCGGCCTCCAGAGCGGCCTCGATGTACTGGATGTCGTCATAGATGCTCAGGATGATCACGGCGGTCCCGGGCAGGTTCTTGGTCAGCTGCCGGGTCGCATCGATACCATTCCCGTCCGGCATGGCGATGTCCATCAAGACCACGTCCGGCCGGGCGCGGGAGGTGTACTCCAGGACTTCACG
>NZ_JBYVYK010000172.1:0-413 GCF_058148405.1 Mycobacterium sp. DHQP2018-32-09
GTCGCGGTCGAGGGGACGGCGGAGCAGCGGGTTGTCCAGCAGGTAGATCTGGCCGACCGACAGGTAGTTGGCCGCACGCCACCAGCCTTCAAGAAGCTCTGCCGTTTCGTCGCTGATGACCTCGGGGGCATCAGCCGGACGCGGGCGCCACGCAGCGGTGGCGGGGGAGATCGTTGCCATGGTTCGACTCTAGGACGTCCCGGCGAACGCCGGGACCCCCTAACCTGCGTACCTGTCCGGCTACCGGGGGTCCCGGGTCGGGGCCCGGGACGACAGTGGCAGGGTCTTGCTGATGTCGTCCCGGCGAACGCCGGGATCCCTGTACCTGTCCGGCTGCTCGGCCCGGCTGGGCGGCTGCCGGGGGTCCCGGGTCGGGGCCCGCGATGACGGTGGGCCCGGACGGTCACGTTGGT
>NZ_JBYVYK010000173.1:0-413 GCF_058148405.1 Mycobacterium sp. DHQP2018-32-09
GAAGGCCGCCGGGCCATCGGCTTCAATGCAGATGACGACACCAATTTCGTGAAGTTCTTGCGTTACTTGTCCTTCGGGGGCTTGTTCATCGGGCTGTCGGTGTTCCAGATCGAGTACGACTTCGGTGTCGAACAGTTCCGGCTGGTCCAGCAGCCCATGATGATCGCGGCGGCCGCCGCCTTCGCCGCGGTATGCGCGCGGACCGTCATGGGACGCGGCGCGGCCATCATCGGCGCCCTGCTCGCCATCGTCCTGCGTGCGGCGGTCTCACTACTCGCCGGACCCATCCTCGGCGGACCGACGAGTTGGTTCGCGCTGTATCTCGGGCCGGCTCTGGTCGTCGAACTCATCGCACTGACCCCGCTCATCAAGCGCCCCATCCTGTTCGGCGCCATTGCGGGCCTCGGGGTGGG
>NZ_JBYVYK010000174.1:0-412 GCF_058148405.1 Mycobacterium sp. DHQP2018-32-09
CCTATGGTGTGCCGGAAGCGGTGCACATCGCCGCCGGAGATCGGCTCGCCGGTCATGGTTGAGGAGGTGATGCCGTGTTCGGTGAACAGGGCTGCCAGGCGGTGCCGTAATCCACTGGTGGACCAGGGCTGGGTGCGTCCGGCTGCTGCGCTGGACCGCGCGCCTGGGAACAGGTGGGTTGCGCCCTGCCCGTAGGTGTTTCGGACCTGGTTTTGTTGCGCGAGAATCACTTGGGCCAAGGTTTCGGGGATGGGGAATCGGCGCCAGGCGCTGGTCTTGGTCATCCAGTACTCGATCCAGTAGCCGCCCTCGGAGCGGTGCAGGCAATCCAGTGGGAGCGCGACAAGTTCGGAGATTCGGCAGCCCGCCCACCGGGTTGTGGCGATCATCGCCCGCAGGGTGGGGTCGGTGG
>NZ_JBYVYK010000175.1:0-411 GCF_058148405.1 Mycobacterium sp. DHQP2018-32-09
GCGTGCGGCCGCGCATGTCTTCGGCGAGCGAGACCATTTGCGTCGACAGCGTGCGCGCCATCTCGAGTTCCATCTGCTGTTTCTCGGTCCAGTCGGGCAGCGGCTGTTCGAGCACCTTCGCGAGGAAGAGCTGGAACGACGTATCGGACGAATTGGGCTGCGCATCCATGAAGGGCCTCGTTGCGTGTGCACATCGTACGGGCGTAGCCGTTGGGGCGCCCGCGGGTGAATTCATGTCCGCGCGCCAGCGCGGCTTCTGCCCGAACGGAATGCAGATTCCGTACCAGCGCCGCCGGACGATTGTTGAGCAATGTTGAGCCGCGCTCCCGCATCGGTCGGCGAGTCCCGCCGGGACTGGATCGGGCTGGCGATCGAGGAGGGCGTCTACGCGCGCGCGGCGGGCGGCGTCGG
>NZ_JBYVYK010000176.1:0-409 GCF_058148405.1 Mycobacterium sp. DHQP2018-32-09
GAAATGGCCTCCGGCGCAGCGGCTCCCGCCGCCGCCGGTGGTGGCGCCCCGGTGGCCGGTGGTGGTGGCGCGCCGGTGGCCGGTGGTGGCGGTGCCCCCGTCGGCGGTGGTCTGCCCGGTGGTGGCGGTGCCCCCGTCGGCGGTGGTCTGCCCGGTGGTGGCGGTGCCCCCGTCGGCGGTGGTCTGCCCGGTGGTGGTGGTTTGCCCGGTGGTGGCGGCTTGCCCGGTGGTGGTGGTCTGCCCGGCGGTGGCGGTGTCCCCGGTGGTGGAGGTCTGCCCGCGGGTGCTCCCGGCGCTGACGCTGCCGCGGCTCCGTTGGCGCAAGCCTCGGGCGTGAGCGACGCCGCGGGCGCGGCCATCGACCAGGCCGCGGGCGCGGCCATCGACCAGGCCGCGGGCGCCGCTGGTG
>NZ_JBYVYK010000177.1:0-409 GCF_058148405.1 Mycobacterium sp. DHQP2018-32-09
CAGTTCGGAGTGGAAGGAAAGTCAACGGCCGTTACCTATCTCACGGACGGCGCGGCCCGAGACCTGATCGACCGATTGGAGCGTGCCCTACGCGTACTCCCGACTTCGAAATAATTGTTGACCGCAGCCCAGTATAGAACTATACTGGGCTTTCTATATTTCAGGAGCCGAAAATGACTGACGATCTGATTCTCTTCCACCGTGAAATCCTCCGCTGGATCGAAGATGGGTGTCCGGAGCACGCTAGCTTCATGGACCGTATGGGGCTGTGCCTCAATGCCGAAGTTTGGCTGTACGATCGCATCTCGGAACAGCCGGAGGCGTGGAAAAAGAGCCGCGAATTCCGTCAGGCGCTGATCAACCAGTTCGTGATCGCGGGGCTGCACGATACATATCCGTTCAATGAGTT
>NZ_JBYVYK010000178.1:0-408 GCF_058148405.1 Mycobacterium sp. DHQP2018-32-09
TGAACACGTCCGCCGAGCCGCCGATCAGCAGATGCGCACTGAAGAAGCCCGATCCGGAGGCGAGCAACGTGGCGATCGTCGTGCGCGGGTCGAAGCGCTTGATCAGCTCCTCCAGGACGAAGACACCGCCGGCGATCGGAGCGTTGAAGGCGGTGGCCAGGCCCGCGGCAGCACCCGCCGCGACCAGGATCTGCAGGTCGTGACGATTCCGCCGGGCGATGCGGCTGACGATGATCCCGATGTTCCCACCCATCTGCACCGAGGGACCCTCCCGCCCCAGGGCCAGGCCCGCTCCCATCGCCAGCAGGCCGCCCAGGTACTTCACCGGCAGGATCAGCGGACTGCCGGGCGGCACCCGTCCCTCCACGACGGCTTCGACCCGAGGGATCCCGCTGCCCTCCGCGTGCG
>NZ_JBYVYK010000179.1:0-406 GCF_058148405.1 Mycobacterium sp. DHQP2018-32-09
TAACACCAAAGACGCTGAAGTCGTTCTGGTTGAAGGTCTGGTCCCGACACGTAAACACCAGTTTGCCCAGTCTCTGAACTACGAAATCGCTAAAACGCTGAATGCGGAAATCGTCTTCGTTATGTCTCAGGGCACTGATACTCCGGAACAGTTGAAAGAGCGTATCGAACTGACTCGCAACAGCTTCGGCGGTGCAAAAAACACCAATATTACCGGCGTTATCGTTAACAAACCGAACGCTCCGGTTGATGAGCAGGGTCGTACCCGTCCGGATCTGTCCGAGATTTTTGACGACTCCACCAAAGCAAAAGTAAACAACGTTAATCCGGCGAAGCTGCAAGAATCCAGCCCGCTGCCGGTTCTCGGCGCTGTGCCGTGGAGCTTTGACCTGATCGCGACTCGTGCG
>NZ_JBYVYK010000180.1:0-405 GCF_058148405.1 Mycobacterium sp. DHQP2018-32-09
TGCCGTACATCACCTTCCCGGAAGGTTCTGAAGAGCATACCTATCTGCACGCGCAGCGTCAGAAACTGCACGGTTATCTGCCAAGCCGTCAGCCGAACTTCACCGAGAAGCTTGAGCTGCCGAGCCTGCAAGATTTCGGCGCGCTGCTGGAAGAGCAGAGCAAAGAGATCTCTACCACTATCGCTTTCGTTCGTGCTCTGAACGTGATGCTGAAGAACAAGTCGATCAAAGACCGACTGGTGCCGATCATCGCCGACGAAGCGCGTACTTTCGGTATGGAAGGTCTGTTCCGTCAGATTGGTATTTACAGCCCGAACGGTCAGCAGTACACCCCGCAGGACCGCGAGCAGGTTGCTTACTATAAAGAAGACGAGAAAGGTCAGATTCTGCAGGAAGGGATCAACG
>NZ_JBYVYK010000181.1:0-405 GCF_058148405.1 Mycobacterium sp. DHQP2018-32-09
TGGAGGAGGAGTTCGACGACGATGATTTCGATCCGGCGCTGGACTCGGTCATCGCCGTCGACTCATCGGGCCGAGTGGTGGCCTTCGGATCGGCGACCGTGAAATCCGGCCACGAAACAGTCGTGTGGGTGACGTTGGATGGCACCGTGCATCCCGAGCGGCGCGGCGAAGGAATTGGGTCCAGTGTGCTGCGGTGGCAGGAACAGCGGGGACTGCAGCACCTTGCGGAATCGGATGAATGCTTGCCCGGCTGGCTGGCTGGTAGCGCCGAGGAGCACGCTGTGTGGACAATTGAATTGTTCCACCGCAACGGCTATGAGTCGGTGAGGTGGTGGCATGAGCTGGAACGCGACCTGGCTCAACCTATCCCGGAAGTGACTGTGCCTGAAGGCGTACGGATCGAGA
>NZ_JBYVYK010000182.1:0-405 GCF_058148405.1 Mycobacterium sp. DHQP2018-32-09
CCGAAGGCTCGTGGGCGCCGGCCGCGAAGCGCTTCGTGCCGCGCTCGGACCTCGCGGTCTACGGCAAGCAGGTATTCCGTGCGCCGCTGCTCGGCGAAGCGGGTGCCGATCCGAAGACGTACGGCAAGACGCTGTTCGAGACCGACGCGGTGCGCGCATGGGTCGACGACCGCGCCGGTGAAGACGACGTCGTGATCGTGTCGTTCAAGTCGAAGATGAACACGATCGGACCGAGCGTGATCGACGGCCTCGTGCAGGCGATCGAACTCGCGGAGAAGGACTACAAGGGCGTGGTGATCTGGCAGCCGACGTCGCTGAAGCTCGGCACGCCGGGCGGCCCGTTCTCGGCCGGCGCGAACCTCGAGGAGGCGATGCCCGCGTTCATGATGGGCGGCGCGAAGGGCA
>NZ_JBYVYK010000183.1:0-403 GCF_058148405.1 Mycobacterium sp. DHQP2018-32-09
ATATACAACTATTTTATTAGTACCGTATGCGTATTTCTTATATGTACGTATTAAACAAGAAGAGAAATTAATGAATATTTAAAAATGAAAGCCTGTCATCACATTAGTCGACATCGACGTCCATCTTTAAAGTGCGTTTTGAAATATTATATTCAGAAACCTTTAAAGTATGTCGTGTCTATGACCATTGTGACAACAGGCTTTTTTATTATCATATACCTCACTATTGAAAAGGTTATATACTCTTTTCAATGGTGAGGATTGTTACTGTGAATGGGTATGACCATCGCTATATACTTATATAAAGTACACCTTCTTTACAAACAATGACTTAATTTAAGGTGTGAAATTTTTGGCAATGGCTTGGCGATATATGCATTTATTCGACACTGCCATCAGTCTT
>NZ_JBYVYK010000184.1:0-403 GCF_058148405.1 Mycobacterium sp. DHQP2018-32-09
GACTTCTACCATGACGATTTCGTTTTTGACGTGCACCGCCATTATGTCGGCACGTAGAGAACCGCCTTTATTGAGACCGACTTCGGCGCTGACCGCATACATCTTTTCACGCCAGTAATTTGCGACATGTTGTTTAATCAGCGTCGCGATCTCGGCCCGGGTCAATGTCGTTTTCTTAGCCACCAAAAGTCCTTCGTTGCTATGTGCAGCGATACCTCATGTGCAAATTCGCGAACACCGTAGATGGCGCACACGAGCGCCAGAAAGTGAATTGCTTGAATGTGACCTGTAAACATGGAAAAGCCCGTCTGGTTAACGTTGCATGAACTCGATTACGCGATCCCGTGATTCTGTATATGCCTGCTGCATGGCAGCGCCGATACGAGCACGACTATCATCTACT
>NZ_JBYVYK010000185.1:0-403 GCF_058148405.1 Mycobacterium sp. DHQP2018-32-09
TAGATGCTAAAAATATTGACGACTTAACACAAAAACAAATCGTATTTAGTCCGGAAATATTGTCATGGATAGAACAACGTAGCTTGAATATACATCGAGGATAAATAAAAGAGGAGGCGAAGGCCTCCTCTTTTATTTATGAGTTTGGTGTTTAACTAAACCATTGAATGAATCCCATAATGACTATAACACCAATTAAATCGATTAAGAATGCACCAACAATAGGTACAACTAAATATGCTTTAGGTGAGTTTCCATATTTTTTAGTAATAACATCTAAATTTGCCATGGCATTTGGCGTTGCACCAAGACCATGCCCGATAAAACCACCTACCATTACTGCAGCATCATAATCTTTTCCTAAACCTCTAAATAAAATTAAAACAGCAAATAAAATCATAAC
>NZ_JBYVYK010000186.1:0-401 GCF_058148405.1 Mycobacterium sp. DHQP2018-32-09
GGTAAAGTTTCTTTCTCCTTGCTCATCAAGTCCTATAGCCACAATTGAGGTGCGTTGTTGAGGATCAAGAGACATATAATGTGTATCAACATTTTCTGTACTCAGTGTCTGATACATAAAGCGACCGAAAGGATCATCGCCAACTTTGCCAATAAAGGCACTTTTCCCCCCCAGCCTTGCGATACCGACTGCAACATTAGCAGGCGCCCCGCCAGGACACTGTAGTAGTCTCCCCTGGCTTTCGGGTAATAAATCAACAACCGCATCACCGAGTACCCATACTCTTGCGCTCATAAAGGCTCCAATATACTAATTGCTAAACTAATTAAATCGGTTTAGCAATTAAAGCATAAACGCTGCTCAGGAGAGAACAATATTCAGCAGTGGTTACCCGGTATTTT
>NZ_JBYVYK010000187.1:0-400 GCF_058148405.1 Mycobacterium sp. DHQP2018-32-09
TAGCAATTGAAGCGAATGTTCAAGCAACGGTAGAAGAAAGAAATAGTATTTTAGCACAGTTACAAAACATTTATGACACTGCTATTGGACAAATTGATCAAGATCGTAGCAATGCACAAGTTGATAAAACAGCATCATTAAATCTACAAACAATACATGATTTAGATGTACATCCTATTAAAAAGCCAGATGCTGAAAAAACGATTAATGATGATCTTGCACGTGTTACACATTTAGTGCAAAATTATCGAAAAGTAAGTGATCGTAATAAGGCTGATGCATTAAAAGCTATAACTGCATTAAAATTACAAATGGATGAAGAATTAAAAACAGCACGCACTAATGCTGATGTTGATGCAGTTTTAAAACGATTTAATGTTGCATTAGGCGATATAGAAGC
>NZ_JBYVYK010000188.1:0-399 GCF_058148405.1 Mycobacterium sp. DHQP2018-32-09
GATCCTCGCCTTTTTCCAGACGGGACTGGAGATCGGCAAATTGCAGTTCGCGTTCACGCACCAGATAACTGATGCCATATAGCGCCACGCGGCGATAGTCACCGATAATGCGCCCACGACCATAGCCATCTGGTAAACCGGTCAACACGCCAGATTTACGGCAGCGCAGCATATCCGGTGAGTAAACATCAAATACGCCCTGGTTATGGGTTTTACGCAGATCGGTAAACAGATATTCAAATTCACTGTCCATTTCACGACCATAGGCGTGGAATGAACTTTTAATCATATTAATGCCACCGAACGGATGCAGCGCACGCTTTAATGGCGCATCCGTTTGCAGGCCCACTATTTTTTCCAGCGGCTGGTTAATATATCCCGCATCATGAGCGGTAATGG
>NZ_JBYVYK010000189.1:0-399 GCF_058148405.1 Mycobacterium sp. DHQP2018-32-09
TCGACATCAGCGCCGAGGCGTCGTCCGCACCGAGCTGTTGACGGAGCTCGGCCTCCAGGAGCGCGGGGGAGTCCGAGCCGGCGGCGATCACCGCCCAGAAGGAGCCGATGGAGAAGTCGAGCAAGGCGTCGTGCCACAGCTGCCGCAGCTCTCCGGTAGTGGCGCAGGATTCGACCGCGGAGATCAGTTCGGCGCAGCGGGGCTGGTGGCCGCGCAGGAAGGCCGGCAGGCGACGTCGCGTCCAGGCGATCCGGGCCAGGCTGCCGAGCAGGGCCAGGCCGGCGTCGTTCCAGTCCCGTGACGTCATCGGCACCAGCGGCACCGGGACGTCGGCCGGCAAGCTCGACCCCAGAGACGCGTATCGCAAGCTCGCTGGCTGGTGGGGCGACCTGCCGGCCG
>NZ_JBYVYK010000190.1:0-398 GCF_058148405.1 Mycobacterium sp. DHQP2018-32-09
CTGTGCGCAACGATCGCGAGCTGCATTATGGCAGAGCAGGAACCTCCAGAGGATTTGCCCATCCGGCACATCTTCTTGGCGCTTGACCTGATCTACTACGCGGGGTACGCCGGAGAGTTTCCGCCTGTGGGGACCCTGTTTGGTGATATCGTCGTGTACTCTGAGCACGTCAACACGCCTAAGGAGCTATCGCTGGGTCTGGATGAAGTGCTCGTCTACACCACGTGATCCGTGGTAAACTTCCGGGAAGTAAATAGTAATGGGCGCAGATTTCGGTCTGTCGCCCCATTTTCATTCGTGAAGAGGAATAGATGCTAAAGCCTGTCAAGATGAAGAACGCGGTCCGGTGGCTCGTGGTAGATGCCGCCGCCCGCACTCGTCTTCCGGCGCGTGAGCTG
>NZ_JBYVYK010000191.1:0-397 GCF_058148405.1 Mycobacterium sp. DHQP2018-32-09
TCTCTTTTATTACGCGTCTGCCTGTACCGCGTCGCTGGTCCCAGGGACTGGATTTCGAGCATTATTCTCGCGGTATTATTACTTTTCCTTTAATTGGATTATTGCTTGGCGCGATTAGCGGGCTGGTCTTCATGGTGCTGCAGGCATGGTGTGGCGTACCACTGGCGGCACTGTTTAGCGTGCTTGTGCTGGCGCTGATGACCGGGGGATTCCACCTGGACGGCCTCGCCGATACCTGTGATGGCGTATTTTCTGCACGTAGCCGCGATCGCATGTTGGAAATCATGCGTGATAGCCGTTTAGGCACCCACGGCGGTCTGGCATTGATTTTTGTGGTACTGGCAAAGATTCTGGTGTTAAGCGAGTTGGCTCTGCGTGGCGAACCGATCCTTGCATC
>NZ_JBYVYK010000192.1:0-396 GCF_058148405.1 Mycobacterium sp. DHQP2018-32-09
TGCGGTCCTTGCCGTCAACGAGGCTCAACTCGTTGTCCAGGCCCGCGTGTGAGGTGCCCGTGCTCGCGAACAACGCCGCGATGGCCGCGACGAGCGCGACCAGCACCCGACTGATTGCCTTCATGTTGATGTGACCTCCCTAGATGACCTGCGTTGGCGAGCCCCGGTTGGCAAGGCCGCGGCCGGTTGTCCCCCGGCCGCGGCGACTGCTACCTCTTGATCGCCACAGGAGTGACAATTGTTAATTCATGTTCCAAGGTTCGCCGTACGTGGTGACCGAGTCACCCGTGCTGGAGATCAGGCGAGCGAACGGACGCAGCAACACGCCACCGGCCGCACCGGTCACCGTGCCATGAGCGTTGGACACCGCCACCGCACCATCGGGACCCTTGACGT
>NZ_JBYVYK010000193.1:0-395 GCF_058148405.1 Mycobacterium sp. DHQP2018-32-09
GGCGGAGCAGGTGTTGTAGATCGAGAAGGTGGTGGCTCCCAGATGGTTCGCCGCCAACTCGGTGATATTGAACTCGGGCCGATTGGTGAGCAATGTCGCCAGGACATCGCCACGGCCCAGACCCAGCTCGGCCAGACCGCCGGCCACTCGCTCGACCTCGGCGCCGTACTGCGCCCAGGTCAATACGTAGTCCCTGCCAAAGGCACTGAGCGCGAGCTCATCCGGACGTTCGGCAACGTGGCCCTGGAATGCGCGCGGAAGTGTCTGAGGGGTAGTCATCGAATCTCCAATTTCTAGCTGCTGAAGAGCATTCCGTAGGCCTTGCCGTCGACTCCGCCGGACAGGTCGACGGTGACCATCTTGGGTTCGGTGTACGCGTCAAGGGCGTCCTCGGC
>NZ_JBYVYK010000194.1:0-395 GCF_058148405.1 Mycobacterium sp. DHQP2018-32-09
CAGGGGGTGATCGACGCCTTGGCGCTCGGGACCAAGGGTGTCGAGGGGATCACCGCAAGTGGCGACATCTCAGTGGGTCGTGTCTCCATCGCTGGCGACATCGCCACGGTGTCCTGGGTGGGCCGGCTCTGCCGAGTGGCAAAGGACTCGGCCAAGCAGCAAACGAATGACTGTGTTCACAACGACGACCCGGCCGCCCAGTCCCCGCTCTTCCTCGTTCACCTCGTGCGGAGCACGGACGATCATTGGCTCGTGGCACTCGGCGGCACGTAGGACCGGCCTCGACAGACACCGCGTCGGAGTCCGGCCAGAGCGACGAAGATTGGAGCAGCTATGCGGCACCCTTGGGCTTACCTACTCTGGATCGTCGTGGGCGGTCTGCTCGCGTTCGGCTT
>NZ_JBYVYK010000195.1:0-394 GCF_058148405.1 Mycobacterium sp. DHQP2018-32-09
TTACACACATAACTTTCTATTTCAGGAGGAATGTTAGCAAAAGTACCTACTGCACCACTCATTTTCCCTACTTCAATTTCTTCTCTTACTTGTTTGAAACGTTGTAAGTTACGTTGCATTTCCGTGTACCACAATGCCATTTTGACACCAAATGTAGTTGGTTCTGCATGCACTCCATGTGTACGTCCCATCATCAATGTATATTTATAATTTTTTGCTTTTTCAGCTAAAACGTCGATAAATCTTTCTAAATCTTTTTCAATAATGTCATTTGCTTGTTTAATAACGAAACTTAAAGCTGTATCTACAACATCAGTAGAAGTTAAACCATAATGTACCCACTTACGTTCTTCACCTAGCGTTTCAGAAACTTGTCTAGTAAAGGCTACAACAT
>NZ_JBYVYK010000196.1:0-393 GCF_058148405.1 Mycobacterium sp. DHQP2018-32-09
TCCTCTTCTTGCTGAACCTTTTTGAGCCGGACTTTGACCTCGGGGTCATCGACGACATACCAGTGCCAGCGGGGCAGGTCATCGGCAGTAGGGGCCTGCACCGCAACGCTGATGGCATCCTCGATGATTTCCCGGCCGACCGGACGGTCGAGGTCGAGTCTTTTTCGGACCACACGCGTGGTCGTCAGTACATAGTCGACTGCCCCCTGATTAGGTGATCACTGTTCACATAAGAACTATCACTCATAAATCGATATGCGTGCACTGTGATGTCTGTTACGCCATACAGGGACGCATCAAAGGTGGCCAAACCGCTGTGGAGATATGGCTTTGAGCCCGCAACCTTCAGTGCCGCAGGAGCAAGAGTCCAGAACCGTCCCTGCTCACGGGTAT
>NZ_JBYVYK010000197.1:0-393 GCF_058148405.1 Mycobacterium sp. DHQP2018-32-09
GTCACCGGCGCCGTACTTCGTCGCCATGCCGCTAGCGGCAACGACACCGTCGTACATCGGGCTGCCCGGGACGACGATCAGCGAGTTGCGGATCTCGGCGTCGGGGTTCAGCGGCTTGATGATGGTGTCGATGATCTTCTGCCGCGGAATGGTCTGCAGCCAGGCGTCGCGCACCAGGTTGGCCTTGTTGGCGTCGCCGCCGTAGGCCGCCGGGTCGAACGGACCCTTGTTGTTCTGGGCCATGTCGACGTGCTCGAAGGTTCCGCCGACGCCGTTGAGGACGGTGACGCCCTGGAGCGCCTGCATCTGCTTGAGGATGTCGGCGGTCGCCTGCGGCTGGGTGGCCAGCACCTCGCCGTTCTGCAGGGCCTGCACCGAAGCCTGAGCGTCGCC
>NZ_JBYVYK010000198.1:0-393 GCF_058148405.1 Mycobacterium sp. DHQP2018-32-09
GGTGATGGCATGGTTGGTCGCGATGTGTCGTACCTGATTCCGAAGCTTGTAGAGTTCGGACTGATTCCGGCACGGATTCCGACCCGAAACCGAACGGTCTTTCGATTCGAAGCATTGATGAAGAAGGATGTGTTTGCTGAGAAATACAGCCGTGAGGCAGCGGGCGACGACGGTTTCGACAATGCGCGCGCCATGGTCAACGGCTTGTTCAATCGCTCGTGGTCGAGTCGGGCGCTCCGCGACGTGTCTATGGTGGTACTTGGCGTCTACCACAATGAGGACATCAGTACTGTCCGGCAAGGCCTTAACAAGGCCAAGCAGTGGGGATTCGAAACGGTGCCATTCTTCGAAGTGCAGCCGAACCGCGCGTTCCTCGAAGCTGCGCTGGCTGAG
>NZ_JBYVYK010000199.1:0-391 GCF_058148405.1 Mycobacterium sp. DHQP2018-32-09
TGAATATATGCTCAATGCGATGTGGGTCTCGGCGATGGTCGGCGGTCTCTGCGCTTTCCTGTCATGCTATCTGATGCTAAAAGGCTGGTCGCTGATTGGCGATGCGCTGTCGCACTCTATTGTCCCGGGTGTTGCGGGGGCATATATGCTGGGGCTTCCGTTTTCTCTGGGAGCCTTCTTTTCCGGCGGACTGGCAGCGGGCAGCATGCTGTTTCTTAACCAACTCACTCGCTTAAAAGAAGATGCCATCATCGGCCTGATCTTCTCGTCCTTTTTTGGCCTGGGGCTGTTTATGGTGTCATTGAACCCGACATCCGTGAACATTCAGACCATCGTCCTGGGCAATATTCTGGCAATCGATCCGGCGGATATCCTGCAACTCACTGACATT
>NZ_JBYVYK010000200.1:0-391 GCF_058148405.1 Mycobacterium sp. DHQP2018-32-09
TCAGGGAGCTGCGTGTGGCGCTGGCGGATGCCGGCCAGCAGGTCGGCCTTGGCCTGGGCTCGGGGCAGTGAGTTCTCCCGCATCCAGTCCGCCGTCGCGTCGCCGCCCGTCCGCTCCAGGCCGTCGATGACCTGGCCGATGACCTCTGGCGGCTTGTTCTGGCTCATCTTCGCCTTGCCGGCCAGCCGGGTGATCCGCAGCTCGATCCCGATCACCGACCGCAGCAGCCGGTCGACCTCGGCCTGCGGGAGGCGGCCGACGGTGTGGTCGCCCCGGGCCGCGCTGAGCCGGCGGACGGACTCCGCGCACCAGTCGGGCTCGGGGTGGACGACCAGCTCCCCGGACGCGTGGACGGTGAGGTAGTTCCAGGTCGGGACGGAGGTCGCACCGG
>NZ_JBYVYK010000201.1:0-390 GCF_058148405.1 Mycobacterium sp. DHQP2018-32-09
AGTCACCCTGATTCGGCCAATGGAAGAAATCGATGACAATCACCGAGATCGGAAGATTGCGTTGCTTGTAGCCGCGTGCGACTTCTAACAATTCTTGTTGATTACGATAGCGAAGCTTGCATTGCCAGAACCCCATTGCGTAATCAGGCATCATCGGTGGCGTACCGGTTACTCGTGCATAGGCTTCACTGATCTCAGCCGGAGTATCGCCCGCAGTGATCCAGTAGTCCAGTTGTTCACTGACTTCTGCTACCCATTCCGTACCGTTTTGCGCGAAGGTGACGCGGCCAATTGCTGGGTTATTCCACAGAAAACCATAACCCTGATTTGATAGCAGGAAGGGAACAGAAGCCTGCGAGTTACGTTGTGCCAGCTCCAGCATGCAACCTT
>NZ_JBYVYK010000202.1:0-390 GCF_058148405.1 Mycobacterium sp. DHQP2018-32-09
GGTCGTCGGCAACGACACGCCGCGAATCGAGCATCTGGCACGCCTGCGTTACGTCGAGCAGATCCTGATGGAAACGTTGCGGATCTGGCCCACGGCGCCGGCCTTCGCCGTCACGCCGCTCGCCGACACCACGTTCGGCGGGAAATACGCCGTTTCTCCGGACGACATCATCATGATCCTGACGCCGATGCTGCATCGCGATACCAGCGTGTGGGGCGACGACGTCGAGGCGTTCCGTCCTGAGCGATTTGCGCCAGAGAATGCGGAAAAGCTGCCGCCGAACGCGTGGAAACCGTTCGGCAATGGCGCGCGCGCCTGCATCGGCCGGCCGTTCGCGATGCAGGAAGCCCACCTCGTGCTGATCATGCTGCTTCAGCGATTCGACTTCTC
>NZ_JBYVYK010000203.1:0-390 GCF_058148405.1 Mycobacterium sp. DHQP2018-32-09
CGGCCGGTAGGAGGGGTCGGCGCCGTCGTAGCCGTCGACACCGGGGATCCCGATCAGGACCCGGCTGCCCGCCGACTGGCCGGTCAGGCCGGTCTTGAAGCCCACGATCACCTGGCCGAGGCTGAACGTCGCCGGCTTCTTGCGCTGCCAGGAGCTGTCGAACATCGTCCCCGTGCGACCCAGGACGCCGTAGTAGTTGACGGTGATCATGCTGTCGGCGGTGGCCACCTCGCCGTCGCCCTTCACGAGCACCCTCGTCTGGGTCTTGTCGATGACGAACGGTTTGGTGAAACTCAGCTTGGGCTCCTTGCCCTTCTCTCCGGTCACCTTCACGCCGTCGAGGTTCGTCTGCACCGGGACGGTCGAGCTCGGGCTCGGCGAGGCCGTGGG
>NZ_JBYVYK010000204.1:0-387 GCF_058148405.1 Mycobacterium sp. DHQP2018-32-09
GAACCGCGCGACGGGAAACTACTTCTTCAGCGCCAACGACGTGGCCAACTTCTTGGACGCGAACCTGTTCGGTGCACCATTGGGTGCCACCATGATTCAGACGACGGGTCTGGACGCCTTCACCGAGTTCAACAGACTTGCCGTCGCCGGGGTATCCATCCCGCTGATGATCGTCGCGGGTGTCGCGACGTACTTCAATAGCCGGGCATCGATCGCGCGGCAGAGCCCCGAGGCGCAGGCCAATCCGCAGACCCAAATCATGAATCGGCTGGCGCTGTACGTGTTCCCGCTCGGCGTGGTGGTCGGTGGACCGTTCCTGCCGATCGCGATCATCCTGTATTGGGTGTCGAACAACATTTGGACGTTCGGACAGCAGCACTACGTCTT
>NZ_JBYVYK010000205.1:0-386 GCF_058148405.1 Mycobacterium sp. DHQP2018-32-09
GTCCAGAAACTGACGTACGCGCGGATCAGGATTCGCCTGCAACGCCTGGGCACTGCCATGAGCGACAATTTTTTTGTCCGCCAGGATCCAGGCGTGATCGGCAATACTTAACACTTCCGGCACATCGTGAGAAACCACCACACAAGTCACACCCAGCGCGCTGTTCAGCTCAGAAATCAGCTTCACCAGTACGCCCATGGTGATGGGATCTTGCCCAACAAAGGGCTCATCAAACATGATGAGATCCGGCTCCAGCGCAATCGCACGTGCCAGCGCTGCACGCCGCGCCATCCCACCGGAAAGTTCAGAAGGCATAAGTTTAGCCGCTCCACGCAGCCCCACTGCCTCCAGCTTCATCATCACCGTACTATGCAACAATGGCGCGG
>NZ_JBYVYK010000206.1:0-386 GCF_058148405.1 Mycobacterium sp. DHQP2018-32-09
TTAACCGTTTGGTCAATATTGAAACGCAGATTCGTTTTCATGGGGTGCGCCTAGTGGGTTATCGATGGCTCAAATAGTAACGGCCCCTTTCGGAGCCGTCAACAATACCCGAGTAAATTACTCAGTCTTTATTCTGTGCATTAAGACCGTTTCCGAATCAGGTCGGCCGCGCGCTGTTCCCATTGCTGCATGAGGGTGCGGGCTTCGTTATCCGCGAGCCCTAGCACGTCGAGCGTTTCGAGTGCGCCTATGCCGTAGAACAGGGATTGTCTGTAACTGCGCGCGGCCGATTCGTCGCCGTGTTCTGCGTACTGTGCGCCCCAGAAACGCACACTGTTTTCCACTTGCCGGGCACGGGACACGGCCTGAGCATACAGCGGATTATG
>NZ_JBYVYK010000207.1:0-386 GCF_058148405.1 Mycobacterium sp. DHQP2018-32-09
GCGCTTTCCTGGAGTCCAGGGATCTGTTGGTCCTGGGCGGCCAGGCCAAGTCGACCGACCTCGCCGATCCGGGAATGCGTCAGCGAGGCATCCAGGAGATCGACGGACGATCGATCGTGGAACCACTCTGTGTCGTTGCCAGGACGATCACCCGGCCGGTCTCCCGGCGGGTCTTCGAGCACTGGGTGAGCCAGGGACGAACGGGACGGATGGGTCCGGTGTTCCTGGAGTTCTGCCTGGACGTCCAGGCGATGCCGGTCGATCCGTCCGAACTTGAGGATCGGCCGATTCTCGGATCCACCGGACCGACGCCGCCAGATCCTGCGGTGGTCGCGGAGGTAGCGGAGAGGCTGCGAGTTGCGGAACGGCCCGTGCTCCTGCTCGGC
>NZ_JBYVYK010000208.1:0-383 GCF_058148405.1 Mycobacterium sp. DHQP2018-32-09
TTAATAAGTTTTTAGGAGAAAAACAAACATCTTAATAGGAGGAACGAACAATGCAAGCTCAAAACAAAAAAGTCATTTATTACTACTATGACGAAGCCGGTAATAGACGACCCGTTAATATTCAATACAACGATGGCTACGACTTAATGATAGACCCGCGTTTTATTGAAATGACGCTTGAAAGACATCCGCATTTAAAAAATAACTTTTATGGATTAATAGATGGAAAAGAATTTAAGTTAGATTAAATTTTTGGAAATGCAAAGGAGGCATAACAAATGTTACAAAAATTTAGAATCGCGAAAGAAAAAAATAAATTAAAACTCAAATTACTAAAGCATGCTAGTTACTGTTTAGAAAGAAGTAACAACCCTGAATTGTTG
>NZ_JBYVYK010000209.1:0-383 GCF_058148405.1 Mycobacterium sp. DHQP2018-32-09
TGTTCAATGTCGATATTAACGGGTACCATTGTAAACAATTCTGGTTGTAACAAATACAAAATTGTACAAGCATCATGTATTGGACCACCGTCCATATTAAAGTGAGTCTTGTATGTCTTCTTAAAGAATTGCAATAATTCTACGACGAACTGTGCAACAGGATTATTGATACTTTCAAAGCGTTCAATCACGTGTTCGTCGGCTAAAACTTGATGTGTTACATCTAAACCAAACACATTTATAGTAATCCCACTTTCAAAAACACGCTTCGCTGCTTCAGCATCTACCCAAATATTGAATTCTGCTGTAGGCGTCCAATTTCCAAATGTACCACCACCCATCAAAGTAATAGATTCAATATGCTCAGCGATTCTTGGCTCACG
>NZ_JBYVYK010000210.1:0-380 GCF_058148405.1 Mycobacterium sp. DHQP2018-32-09
TTGGCGGCCGTCGCAAAGTACTTGCTCGACGGCGGAATGTAGTAGGCCGTGAGCGACGAACCGTCCATCTTCGTAGATTCTTGGAACACTTCTTCCGCATACTTGTCGAACACGAGGCGTTCGATGTTCTGGATGCGTTCCTGATCCGTCTTCGGAATGAACGACGGGAAGTTGCCACGCGACACGCCGCGCAGCGACACCGGAATCGGTTTCTCCCACTTCTCGATACCCAGCTTCTCGGTCAGGTCGATTTCGCTGACCGTATCGTCGCTCAGGTCGGAGAGCGTGATCGGACCAAGCACACCATCTTCCAGTTCGTTGACTTCCGGATAAAGCGTGAGCGGCAGCAGCAGACCCTGCGACAGCTGACCCTTGAGCTT
>NZ_JBYVYK010000211.1:0-380 GCF_058148405.1 Mycobacterium sp. DHQP2018-32-09
CGGTGCCGCCCGCGTCGTCGGCGAGGAGGTACGAGACCGTCTGGTAGCTCTCCGGGACGTCCGGTTTGCCGCTGAGCGGGCTGTAGTAGGTGGAGACGAGGCGCTCGCCGGGGACGACCTCCAGGATCGTGCCCTTGTCCTCGTACGGCGCGCCCTCCCACTCGCCGCGGTAGACGATCGGGCTCCCCTCCTGCCAGTCGGTCTCGACTCGGCTGCCGAACAGGTAGCGCGCGATCGTGTCCGGGTCGGTGATGGCGCGCCAGACCTCCTCGCGCGGGACGTCGACGTGGATGGTCGCTCGTGCTGTCGTGCTCATGCGCCCAGCATCCACCCGTCCGCGGCGCGCGGATAGAAGATTCGCGACGTCAGTTGTTGCCGCG
>NZ_JBYVYK010000212.1:0-379 GCF_058148405.1 Mycobacterium sp. DHQP2018-32-09
GCCCGCACCGGAGAAATGCCCTGTCCACCAACATGGTCAGCCAATTCGCCGCGGCCTGGGACGAGATCGACCACGATGACGGCATTCGGGCCGCGATCCTCACGGGGGCCGGCTCCGCCTATTGCGTGGGAGGTGACCTGAGTGACGGCTGGATGGTGCGGGACTGCTCGGCGCCGCCGCTCGATCCGGCCACTATCGGGAAGGGGCTGCTCCTGAGCCACACCCTCACCAAACCTCTTATCGCCGCGGTCAACGGCGCATGCCTCGGTGGCGGTTGCGAAATGTTGCAGCAGACCGATATCCGGGTTTCCGATGAGCACGCTACCTTTGGCTTACCCGAGGTGCAGCGAGGCTTGGTGCCCGGTGCCGGATCGATGGT
>NZ_JBYVYK010000213.1:0-376 GCF_058148405.1 Mycobacterium sp. DHQP2018-32-09
ACACGTCCGGGATCGGCATCAGCGTCCCGCCGCCGGTGACCGCGATCCCGGCGCGGGCGGCCAGATCGGCCAGTGTGGTCCGCACGATCACCGTGGTCGGCATCCCGGTCAGCGTGCCGAGTTCCTTGTTCCCCAGGGCGGCGCGCAGCACGAACGCCAACGCGTCGTGACGGCGCTGACCGACCGTGCGGGCATCGGCGTCGATCTGGGCCTGCGACGGCGTCCCCGACACACACGGCTCGGCGTCACCGGGATGGCACATGCCCGGGGCGGCGTACTTGGCCAACAACACCTCCAGCAGCGCCGCCGCCTCCGGGGTCAACGTCGCCGACATGGGCACGGTGCGGTCACGCCGCTGGGAACCGATCACCACCTC
>NZ_JBYVYK010000214.1:0-371 GCF_058148405.1 Mycobacterium sp. DHQP2018-32-09
CTCGGGTTGGGGGTGGCGAACTCGATCGAGGCGGTGCGCGCCGGAGCCCGCCAGATCGACGGGTCGTGTCGCCGGTTCGGTGCGGGGGCGGGTAATGCGCCGGTGGAGGCGTTGATCGGGGTGTTCGACAAGATCGGTGTGAAGACCGGGATCGACTTCTTCGACATCGCCGATGCCGCCGAGGAGGTCGTGGCCCCGGCGATGCCTGCGGAGTGTCTGCTGGACCGCAACGCGTTGATCATGGGCTATTCGGGGGTGTACTCCAGCTTCCTCAAACACGCCATCCGCCAGTCCGAACGCTACGGCGTGCCCGCCCATCAGCTGCTGCACCGCGCCGGGCAACGCAAACTCATCGGCGGCCAAGAAGACCA
>NZ_JBYVYK010000215.1:0-271 GCF_058148405.1 Mycobacterium sp. DHQP2018-32-09
GGGCGTGATGAGCCTGGGAGCCATACGCCCCCACGGTGCAGCCGGGCTTGGTGCAGCCCCCGTCGCGGGCGATCAACGCCCACCGCTGCGCGGTGCTCGCCGTACGCCGGGTCCGGTAGCAGTCCATGACCTCCCGCGTCGCGCCGTCGAAGATGGCCAGGCAGCCCGTGGTGTCGCTGCGGGCCGCCATCGCCAACACGTCCGGGATCGGCATCAGCGTCCCGCCGCCGGTGACCGCGATCCCGGCGCGGGCGGCCAGATCGGCCAGTGT